>NZ_JBJJLN010000036.1:0-45550 GCF_046230725.1 Pseudomonas sp. KCJK9000
ATCTGCGTCGCCTGAACTACCGTGCGCTTAGAAGCAAAAGCCAAGAGCAAGAGCAAGAGCAAGAGCAAGAGCAAGAGCAAGAGCAAGAGCAAGAGCAAGAATTGCAGGAGTTGTAGCGAGCGCAAGCGCGAGCCGGTTTATTGGATTTGACGCCACCACCGCCCCGTGCTCTCCTTATGCCTTGCGTCAGGTGCCCCCTTGGGGTGAAACGGGAAATCGGTGCGTCTCAGGCCCTCGCCAGGGCCAGGCAAAGCCGATGCTGCCCCCGCAACGGTAAGCGAGCGAAGCATCAAGACCACTGTGCCAGTGCGTAGTGCATGGGAAGGTGATGCTTTTCAAGGAGTCATGCTCCTCCTCGCAAGCCCGGAGACCGGCCTGGCGTTCATGAACACCCCGCGGTGGGCGGGCGCTGTCGCATACCCCCGGTTGTCTGGCAACCGGGGCTGCCGCGCTCGTGCCCATTGCACTGACAAAAAGCAAAGCAGAGGACCGCATCATGCCAGTCACCAGTGCCAATCACAGCATCGCTACACAGGTTTCCCTCAGCCAACGCATGGCCATCGCTATCAGCGCCAGCCTTCTAGGCCTGTGCCTAGTGTATTTTGCCGGATTCTCGCACATAGAGGCCGTGCACAACGCCGCGCACGACACCCGCCACAGCGCCGCCTTCCCTTGCCACTGAGGCCATCATGATCAAGCGTATCGCCAGCACCGCCGGGTTCAGCGGCCTGCTCGCAGCCTTGCTGCTGACAGTGCTGCAAAGCTTCTGGGTCGCACCACTGATCCTCCAAGCGGAAACCTATGAAACTGCCGCCCCTAGCGCCGAGCACCATAGCCATGACGCAGAGGCGAACGCCGGGCACAGCCACAGTGAAGAAGCCTGGTCGCCAGAAGATGGTTGGCAGCGCATCCTCTCCACGACGGGCGGCAACCTGGTGGTTGCGGTCGGCTTCGCACTGATCCTCGCCGCCCTTTACAGCCTGCGCGAACCAGGCCGCACCAGCACTGGGGCGCTCTGGGGGTTGGCCGGTTTTGCCGTGTTCTGCCTGGCCCCCACCCTGGGCTTGCCGCCAGAATTACCCGGCACTGCCGCTGCGGATCTGGGACAGCGCCAGAGCTGGTGGATCGGCACGGCCGCAGCCACCGCCACCGGCCTGGCACTGCTGGTATTCGCCCGCCATGGCCTGCTCAAGGCGCTTGGTGCCGTCTTGCTGGTAGTGCCCCATGTGATCGGGGCACCACAGCCCGACGTTCACGAGAGCCTGGCGCCGCAAGCCCTGGAAACCCAGTTCAAGATCGCCTCCTGGCTGACCAATGCAGTGTTCTGGGTAGCGCTGGGCTTACTCAGCGCCTGGCTCTATCGCCGCGCCAGCCACGCTTGATGAGCACGCACTTACCAATGCCGGCACTTTATGCCGGCATTGGTTGCCGCCGAGGCTGCCCAGTGCAAGCGCTCGATCAACTGTTGCATGAAGTGCTAGCCCTTCATGGGCTGCAGCCCAAAGCGCTGCGCGGCATCGCCAGCATCGCCAGTAAAGCCGCCGAGCCTGGCCTGCAACAACTCGCCACGCGTTACCACCTGCCACTGGTGCTTTTCGAGGCCGACCAGCTGCACGCATTCCAAGCACAACTCAGTCACCGTTCTGCGGTCGCCTTCGCCCAAACAGGTTGCTGGGGCGTGGCCGAAAGTGCCGCGCTGGCCTTGGCTAGCCTCGGGCACGCACACGCGAACCTGCGAGTTACCCGCCAGGTACTTGGCCCAGCTACCCTGGCGCTGGCCTGCGGGGAATAATTGCATCTTTCACCCATCAAGGATTTGCCATGACGGTCTACTTCATTGGTGCCGGCCCCGGCGACCCGGAACTGATCACGGTCAAAGGCCAGCGTCTGATTCGTCAATGCCCGGTAATCATCTACGCCGGCTCGTTGGTGCCTGCCGCCGTGCTGCAGGGCCACCAGGCTGAAACAGTCATCAATAGTGCCGAACTGCATTTGGAGCAGATCATCGATGTCATCCGTGCCGCCCATGCCAAAGGCCTGGATATAGCTCGTGTGCACAGTGGCGACCCCAGCTTGTATGGAGCCATCGGCGAACAGATCCGCCGCCTACGCGAGCTGGGCATCGACTACCAGATCATACCGGGCGTCACGGCCACCGCGGCAAGCGCAGCGCTGCTTGGCTGTGAACTGACCCTGCCTGAGGTTTCGCAGACGGTCATCCTGACCCGTTACGGCGACAGCTCGCCCATGCCCGAAGGCGAACAACTAGCAGACCTGGCTAGACACGGCAGTACCCTGGTCATCCACCTTGGGGTCAAGAACCTGTCACGCATCGTCGATGAACTGCTGCCCCACTACGGGCCTGACTGCCCAGTGGCAGTGGTCCATCGCGCCACCTGGCCTGACCAGGACTGGGTACAGGGCACCCTGACGGACATTGCAGAACAGGTCGCCAGAAAAGGATTCCGTCGCACTGCACTGATCCTCGTCGGCCACGTACTGGGAGACGCGCCATTTAGCGAATCGGCGCTATACCGTGCCAGCCACGCCCACCTGTACAGAGCTGGCGAATAGCGTTGCAAGAGCAAAGTCGGTCGGCGCAGACTGCCTGGTGCACCCCACCCGGAGGTTAACCATGCTGGAGCTACGCCCCAACTGCGAGTGCTGTGATGCCGATCTGCCAGGCGATAGCCCAGACGCGCTGATTTGCTCGTTCGAATGTACGTTCTGCCGCCCCTGCGCAACCCATCGTTTGCAGGGACGCTGCCCGAACTGCGGCGGCCAGTTGCTGCCCCGCCCGACCAGGGTTGGGGCTGCACTGAACAACAACCCTGCCTCGACACAGCGTGTTCTGAAGCCCCACCCAAACTGCGCCTGATCTACCCCTGTCATCTCAGGCATCACCGCTGCTGGTGGTGCCTGGGACGGTCTCTTTGTAGGAATTTTCCACAATACCGGCCCGCTTGCTCAACACATCTATACTCGCCATTACCAGCGATCCGGAATGGTCGTATCGTGCTGCGCAGCAGAAAAAGCCTGCAGAAGACTTCCTGATTGCTTCAGGCAGCCGACCATATTCCGACAGGAGTTAGTGATATGACTACCGTGCTCATC
The DNA here is from genome assembly GCF_046230725.1 of Pseudomonas sp. KCJK9000. Classification (NCBI taxonomy): domain Bacteria; kingdom Pseudomonadati; phylum Pseudomonadota; class Gammaproteobacteria; order Pseudomonadales; family Pseudomonadaceae; genus Pseudomonas; species Pseudomonas sp. KCJK9000. The sequence continues at coordinate 3,115 of NZ_JBJJLN010000036.1, forward strand.
GTTGATGATCATGCCATCGTCCGTTTTTCGTTGCGCATACTGCTCGAACGGGAGCGCTTTCGTATCGTGGGTGAGGTCGACAATGGCAGTGAGGTCGCGCAAAAGGTGCGCGAGTTGCGGCCGGACGTCGTGGTACTGGACATCGGCTTGCCTGGCCTGGATGGCATGGAAGTGATCAAGCGCCTGCAACAACAGGAGCCGGCGCCGAAAATCATGGTACTGACCGGGCAAGCCACCGACCTTTACGTGCGCCGTTGCCTGGATGCCGGCATTGGCGCATTCGTCACTAAAGGCGAAGACCTAGAGGCCGTGGTCTTCGCCCTGAAGGCGTTGATAAAGGGTTACTCGACCTTCCCCCAGATGGCGGTCAACAGTAACACCCTTGAAAGTGAACCCGAGCGGCTGAGCAGCCTGTCCAACCGCGAAATGGAAGTGCTGCGGCGCCTGAGCCGTGGCGAAAACAACAAGAACATCGGCGCCAGCATGAACCTTAGCGCCAAGACCATCAGCACTTACCGTGGCCGGATCATGGAAAAACTCAAGACCGAGTCATTGGTAGAAATGGTTGATCTGGCCAAACGCAATCATGTCAGCTGACTACCCGGGCAGCATGAAACGGGCTTTGGGCCACCTGGCCCTCGTCGTCACCTTGGCCTGCTGCCCACTTTTGACACTCGCCGAAGGCGAATCACGCCACCTGCTGGCACGCGCCACCAGCGCCGCACCACCCCTACAGCTCGATGCAGCCGACCGTCAGTGGTTGCAGGAGCGCGGCGAGCTGTTGCTTGGGAGTTCACGGCCGGATTACCCGCCCTTCGAAATCAATGTCAGCCTGAACGACTATGAAGGCTTGAGCGCAGACTACGCCGGGCTGATCGCCGAACAACTCGGCGTATCCGTGCGGGTCACGCGCTACGCCAGCCGCCACGAAGCTATCGCCGCGTTACGCGAAGGTAAGATCGATCTGCTTGGTAGTTCCAACGAGTTCGAGGCGGCAGATGCAAAGCTTGGCCTCAGCCTGCCCTATGCCGATGATCTGCCGGTAATCGTAACGCGCCATGACGCGCCCATGATGCAAGACAAGGACCTGGCAGGCCTGCGCTTGGCGATGGTCGATCACTACCTGCCGGCGCAGAAGGTTCGCCAGTTGTATCCAAAAGCGCAGTTGAGCCTCTACCGCTCGACCCTGGCCGGCCTGGCAGCAGTCGAACTCGGTGAGGCAGACGCCTACCTGGGCGATGCCATCAGCACCGACTACCTGATTGGCAAGAGTTACCAGGGCCTGGTGAAGATCGATCACTTTCCCCAGGTACCGCCGGGTACCTTCGCCTTCGGGTTCGCTAACGAAAACCTGCGTTTGCGCCGATTGGTCGACAGCGCCATGGCCAGGATCACCGAGAGCGAACGACTGAACATTCTGCACCGCTGGAGCAGCGGCAACACCAGCTTATTGCTGGAGCGTCGCATTTCAGCACTGACGGAAGAAGAACTGGCCTGGATAGCGGGCCATCCGACCGTTAGTGTTCTGGTGGACACCGCCCTTGCCCCTTTGACCTTCAACGATGCTGGGCAAAAGGTAAACGGCATTACCGTCGACCTACTCAAGCAGATCTCACTGCGAACCGGCTTGCAGTTCCAATTCCATGAGCGCAGTACCGTGCAGCAAATGGTCGAAGAAGTGGCCACGGGCAAGGCGCAGATGATAGGCGCTTTGGGTTACGGCACAGAGCGCGCAACGCAGCTGCGCTACACCCGCCCCTACCTGGTGAGCCCTCGCGTACTGGTAACGCGCAATTCGTCGCCTGCTAAACCGCTGGCCAACAACCTCGACGGCATGCGCATCGCTCTGTTGCATGGCTCGCATCTGCGCAGCGAGGTGATGCAGCGCTTTCCCAAAGCAAAATTGGTCATGGTCGATAATTCATTGAGCCTGATGGAAGCGGTGGCCAAAGGCGATGCAGATGTTGCCTACAGCAGTAATATCAACGCCTCCTACTACATCAGCCATGTCTTCAAGGACCAGTTGCGCATCGCTGGAGTGGTAAGCGACGAGCCCGCCGTCGCTGCCTTCGCCGTAGCCCCTGACCAACCGCAACTTCAGGCCATTCTCGACAAGGCGCTGTTGAGCATTCCGCCCGAGGAGCTGGATCAACTGATCAACCGCTGGCGAACCGGCACACTGGTCAGCGATAGCCCGTGGCGCAACTACCGGACACTGGCGCTGCAGGTATTGGTGCTCTCCGCCCTGTTGCTGGCCGGTGTGGTGTTCTGGAACAGCTATCTGCGCAAACTGATCAACCAGCGTACCGAGGCGCAACGCGCTTTGCAGACACAATTGGCCTTCAGCAGCGGCCTGCTGGAGCAACTACGCCAAGCCAAGGACGCCGCCGAACAGGCTAGCCGAACCAAAAGTGCATTCGTGGCCACCATGAGCCACGAAATTCGCACCCCCATGAATGCGGTAATCGGGCTGCTGGAACTTGCGCTGGAAGACAACCGTTCAGGGCACTGCGATCCCCAGATCATCAAGACGGCCCATGACTCTGCCGTCGGCTTGCTCGCGCTGATCGGCGACATTCTAGACATTTCACGCATCGAAACCGGGCACATGACCCTGCAGCCAGTGCCAACCGACTTGGCCGACCTGGTGCGCAGCACTGTTCGCGTGTTCGAAGGCAATGCGCGAATGAAAGGCCTGCACTTGCAAGGCGAACTGCCAGCTGCGCCGCTGTGGGTGCTGGCGGACCCTTTACGGATAAAACAGATCCTCTCCAACCTGCTGAGCAATGCCATCAAGTTCACCGACCGTGGTGATGTACTGGCCCGTCTGACCTTCAGCGTGCCGACAGATGGCGACACCGCGCAGGTAGCGCTAATGGTGAGCGACACCGGCATAGGAATAGCACCCCAGGATCAGGCGCGGTTGTTCAACACCTTTACTCAAGCTTCGGGGCCGCGGGCAAGCCAGGGGGCAGGCTTGGGCTTGGTGATCAGCCGCACCTTGGCCGAACTGATGGGCGGCAGTTTGCAGCTGCAAAGCGTGGAAAGCGTAGGCACCCGTGTGGAGGTCCAGTTGCCGCTCGCGCTCACTGCACCACCTGTGCCGACCGAACAGGACCAGGCCGCCGAGCAATACCAAGGAGGGCCACTGAACGTGCTTGTGGTCGATGATTACCCGGCCAACCTGATGCTGCTGGAAAAGCAGCTCAATAGCCTCGGCCATCAGGTGACGCTCGCGGAAAATGGCGAAACAGGGCTGGCGTTGTGGCAAGCGCATACCTTTGATCTGGTCATCACTGATTGCAGCATGCCGGTGATGGACGGCCATGAATTCACTCGAAAGGTACGCCAACTGGAGCAAGTAAGTGGGCAGCCTGCCTGCAGCATTCTCGGGGTGACCGCCAATGCCCAGGCCGAGGAGCGGCAGCGCTGCCTGGACAGCGGCATGGATGACTGCCTGTTCAAGCCCATCGGGCTGCAGACCCTGAAGGCTCGTTTGGCGCACCTGCGCCCCGGCCAAGCAGGCGTTCCAGCCCCGACAAGCGGCTTCAACCTCGACGAACTGCGCCATCTGACCCAAGGTGACCAGCAGCTGACCAAGCGCCTGCTTGAGCAACTGACCCACAGCGCCCAGCAAGACCTTGCAGCCCTTCAGGCGCTTGCTTGCGACGGCGAGGGCGACGGCCATGCGTTGCGCGCCCTCGCCCACCGGATAAAAGGAGGCGCCAAAATGCTGCGGGTACGCGGGGTGGTCATGGCGTGCGAGGCAATCGAGCAAGCGCACAATCAGGGGCTGCCGACCCAAGCGTTGGCCCGCCAGCTCGAACTTAGCCTTGAGTCTTTGCTCAAAGAACTGCGTGAGACCCTCAGTGCAATTGCAGCGTCGAGCTGATCTGGCTGATGGCATCCACAACATGGCGCGAGCCCTGCTGGATTTCCATGATCACCGTTCCGGCCTCGTTGGCCAGCGCAACGCCACGATCTGTGCGTGACAAGCTCGATTGCATGCTGGCCACTGCGGTCAGCGATAAGTCGTGGTTCTGCCTCACCACATCGACGATCTCCAAAGTGGCTTTGCTGGTGCGCGCAGCCAGGCTGCGCACCTCATCGGCGACCACCGCGAAGCCACGGCCATGCTCACCGGCTCGCGCCGCCTCGATGGCGGCGTTCAACGCCAGCAAATTGGTCTGATCGGCAATGCCGCGAATCGTCAGCACGATCTGCCCTATCACATCCGACTGTTTGCTCACAGCATCGATACTGCGCGCAGCGTCATTGAGCTCCTGGGAAATCTGCTCGATCACCGCTACGGCCTGCTGCACCACCTCGGTGCCTTTGCGTGCACATGCATCGGTCTGCACAGAGCTGGCATGGGCCGCATCGGCGGCGCTTTGTTGAGTGCTGACCTGGGCAGTGATGTCACTGGCAAATTTGACCACTTTGTACAAGCGGCCCTTGTTATCGAAGATTGGGTTGTATGAAGCCTCCAGATAGACCGTCTGCCCTTGCTTGTTCACCCGCTCGAAGCGATGGGAGTGGTACTCACCGCGATTGAGCGAGGCCCAGAACTCACGATAGGCACCAGACTCACGCTCATGGGGCAGGCAAAACAGGCCGTGGTGGCGGCCCTCGACTTCTTCCAGGCGATAACCCATCGTCTGAAGGAAGTTGGCATTGGCCTTGATCACGCGGCCCTGAGGCGTGAACTCGACCACCGCCATGGAGCGGCCTATGGCCTTGAGCAGGCTTTCGCTTTCGTGCTCGTCCTTCACACGCTGGCTGATGTCGGCCGCAATCTCGATGACGCTGGTGACGTGCTGTTGCTCGTCCAACACCGGCATATAGCTGGCCTCAAGCCACACTTCACGGCCGGCCTTATCGACCCGTTCGAACGTGCCGCTGATGGCCTTGCCCTGAGCCAGCTGCTGCCACAACTGCTGGTACTCGGCGCTTTGGGCGTAGCCGGGGTCACAGAACAGGCGGTGGTGCTTGCCACGCAGTTCGTCGACGCTGTATCCCAGTGCGTTACAGAAGTGGGTATTGGCATCGACAATGACGCCCTCGGGCGTGAATTCGATCATAGCCATGCACCGGCTTATTGCGGCCAGCTTCGCCTGGGTATCGGTTAGGGCCTTGCGGGTGCGCTGAATTTCGATAAGGTCAGATTTGCGATGGAAGTCGAACATGGCGCCAGGGTCCTTTGTGCGCAGACTTTCTGAGGATAGATCGACATTTTTACCATGCAAGCCACTTGCTACCACCTTGGAATCAGGCCTTTTGCAGTGTCGATTTCCGCTTGCCGCTAGGTACTTTCGCGCACCATCAGTTCAAAGCCCAAGTCCTGCTGTTCAGCTGCCACGCGCTTGCCATCGAGCAGCGCCAGCAAGGCCTGCGCCGCGCCCCGACCAACGGCTGCCCTTGGCGTGCGGATGGAGGTCAGGCGCGGCACCATGTGCGCCGAAGCGGGCAGGTCGTTGAACCCAACCATGGCCACTTGGCGAGGCACTTCGATGCCTTGACGCAGCGCTTGCAGGACCGCCCCCTGGGCCAGGTCGTCGTTGCAAAAGAAAATGCCATCCACATCCGGGGCTTTGGCCAAAAGCTGGCTGAACAACTCACTGCCCAGTTCGATGGACGATGGCTCCGGCGCCAGTATCTCAAGCTCAGTGGCCTGCATGCCCGCTTCGGCCAGGGCTTGGCGGAAACCTTCGGCGCGCTGCATCACCCGCGGGTCGAGCTGCGCGGCAATGAACGCGAGGCGCCGGCGCCCACGTTCGATCAGGTGCAGCGCTGCCGCACGCCCGGCCTGTTGCTGTGAAAAGCCGACAGATAAAGCGCCCTGCTCACCACCGAGCTCCATCATGTGCACACAGGGTACACCGCTGGCCGCTAGCATCTGTCGGGATGTATCGCTGCGGTCAAAGCCAGTGAGCAAAATCCCGCAGGGTTGATACGCCAGGTAGTTGCGAATCAGATTCTCTTCTTCATCGAGATCATAGTGGTAGTTACCAATCAGCACTTCTAACCCGCGCGGTCGCATGACCTCGTGGATGGCCTCCAATGTGTCGATGAACAATTGGTTGGACAATGACGGGATCAACACAACGACAGACTGACTGCGCGCCGACGCCAAAGCACGTGCCGCAGGGTTTGCGACGTAGCCCAGCGAGGCAGCGGCGGCCGTGACCTTCAGCACAAGTTCAGGAGCAACCGTACTAACCCCGCGTAATGCGCGCGAAGCGGTGATAGGAGAAACGCCGGAAAGCCTGGCGACTTCCGCCAACGTAGGACGACCTGTGGTGCGAGAGCCAATGCGAGTCATGAATGTTGTAATTTTACTACTTGCAGGAATGGGGAACGGCCACTAAGGTAGCGCTGTCTCAGGACGCAGGCAATGTAATCTTTGGTAGTGGCCAATACAGTGCGCTGCCAAGCGTCCATACTGCGTAAGGACAAGACCAATAACACTGGGCAGACGGTGCTTCGTTGTCTACAAGACAGCGCTATCTCGCCCCGCAGGAGGTACTGATGAATTCTTCCCTGTCCGCCATCGTGGTGATGGGCGTGGCTGGCTGTGGCAAAAGCTGCGTCGGCGATGCCATAGCTAAGCGAAGCGGCGGTCGCTTGATCGAAGGCGACGCGTTTCACCCTGCCGAAAACATCCGCAAGATGAGTGCTGGCATCCCACTGGATGACAATGACCGCGCAGGTTGGTTGGTGCGTCTTGGCCAGGAGCTGCAAGCGGCGGTTCAGGCTGGTGAACGGCCCATACTCACCTGCTCGGCGCTCAAACGCCGCTACCGCGACACACTGCGTGACGCCATGCCGGAGCTGGTATTCGTGTTCCTCGAACTTACCCCGAGCGAGGCCGAAAAGCGCGTACTTGCACGCCCCGGGCATTTCATGCCGGCCAGCCTGATCGACAGCCAGTTCGCCGCTTTGGAAGTTCCCCATGGCGAACCGTTGACCCTGACGCTGGATGCCACCCAGCCAATAAACGTGCTGGCCGAGACGGTCGACGCGTGGTTAAAGCCCCACGGTGACCGGAACCTGGCGCGCACTGCCTGAACCGGCAGTTTCCTGGCTCACCGAAGATAGCGCTGTCTTGCCGCCCAAAAGCGCCGCCACCTGATCCATTGCTACGCCCAAAACAACGATAAGACCGAGGCATCAAAACCATGTTCGGACTCGCTACAGATACTTACCTATTGCTCGACGCGCTGGTCACCATCGTCGGGCTAATCCTGCTGATCACCCACTTTAAGGTTCACCCCTTCGTCGCATTGACGTTGGCTGCAGGCTTCCTCGGCCTGACATCCGGCATGCCGGTAGCCAAGGTCATGAAATCGTTCCAGGACGGTTTCGGCGGCGTGCTCGGCTTTGTCGGTATCGTCCTTGCCCTTGGCACGATGCTAGGCAAACTAATGGCCGATTCCGGCGGCGCCGACCAGATCGCTCAGACGTTGATTCGCGCTTTCGGCAAGAAGAACGTGCATTGGGCAATGATGTTCGCTGCTTTCCTGGTCGGCATACCGCTGTTCTTCGAAATCGGCTTCGTGTTGCTGATCCCACTGGTGTTCATCGTCGCGCGGCGTTCGGGAGTGTCGCTGATCAAGATTGGCATTCCGCTACTGGCTGGTCTTTCGGTGGTCCATGGCCTGGTGCCGCCGCACCCGGGCCCACTGCTGGCGATTGGCATCTTTCATGCCGATATCGGCAAAACCATCTTCTATGGCCTGCTGGTCGCTCTGCCCACGGCGGTCATTGCCGGCCCGCTGTTCGGCAATTTCATTGCGCGCTACATTCCCGGCAACCCGTCGCAGGAGCTGATGGACCAGATCGCCAAGGAGTCTGACCAAGGCAACCTGCCAAGCTTCACCATCACCCTGGTCACCGTCCTGCTGCCGGTGGCGCTGATGCTACTGAAGACCCTCGCCGACGTGGTATTGCCAGCCGAGCATATTTTCCGTCAGTGGATGGACTTGATCGGCCACCCCATCACCGCCCTGCTAGCCGCGTTGCTGCTGGCTTTCTGGACCTTTGGTGGCGCGCGCGGCTTCAGCCGTCAGCAGATCATGAAGATGCTCGACCAGAGCCTTGCCCCCACCGCAGCCATCGTATTGATCGTGGGTGCCGGTGGTGGCTTCAAGCAGATGTTGGTCGACACTGGCGTAGGCAACGTGATTGGGCAAATGGCCGTACAAGCTCAAATTTCACCGATCCTGCTCGCTTGGCTGGTGGCAGCGGTCATCCGCATCGCAACCGGCTCGGCCACCGTAGCGACGATCACCGGTGCCGGCATCGTTGCTCCGGTGATCGACCTGGTGCCAGGGGTTAACCGAGAGCTGTTGGTGCTGGCCACCGGCGCCGGGTCGCTGATCCTGTCTCACGTCAACGATGCTGGGTTCTGGCTGGTGAAGCAGTATTTCAACATGACCGTTGCCGAAACCTTCAAGACCTGGAGCATGATGGAGACGATTCTGTCGGTGGTTGGCATCATCTTCATCATGGCGCTGTCGACGGTGGTGTGACCGCTGATCGGACAGATGGCACCTGGGCACCCTGGGTAGGGCCCAAACAATGAATGAGCCCTACCCTACGCAAAGGAGTCTGCCATGACCCGCTCGACCCTGATGTTACTAGCGTTGCTCACCTCGCCCTTGGCCCTTGCGGTCGGCACCGGCCCCACCTACCCCGACGATCCCCATAACCCTGCGCCCCAACCGGGTGTCGACAGCACCTTGAACCCCATCGAAAAGCCCATGCCACGCAGTACTGACCCGCGGCTGCAGGGTGACGACAAACAGAACTTACCCTCTACTCCGCAGGACAACCGCGACTTGCCCGGCATGGACGGTACAGGTTCAGAAGGGGCTGGGGGACAGGGCGGCAGCGGTTCTGGCGCAAGCCAGTGATCACTTTAACGCCAGCCGCGAACTCAGGTTCGCGGCCCTTTTCTCGAATCGGTACTGAGCAGTTGAGCCTTTAATAGTCAAAGCGGTCCACAGCCCGCCTGCGCTCATTGTCATCACGCCGATCATAGCCGGCCGTCGTCTGGATATTGGCGTGATGCGCCAGCTTCTGCGCAATCGACAGGTCATGCTCCTCGATCACTCGCGTGATAAAGGCCCTGCGAAAGTCGTGAGGCATTATTTTAACCCCCACCTGAGCGCCGCGTTGGCGTGCGATGTAGTAGATCGCATGTTTGGTAATCCGCGCGCGCGTGATATGGCTACCACGGCGAATGCGATTGAACAGGAATGGGTCGTCCGCCGCCCCTTCGGGAAGTGAATGCCGGCGCAAGTCCAGCCAGGCCTGCAGCTTTTCGAATGCCCAGGGCGGAGCATATTTGATGAGCTGGCGATTGCCCTTGCCAGTTACCTGCAGGCTGCGAGCCTGGAAGTCGACCTGATCGAGATCGATATCCACCGATTCCGACTTGCGCATGCCAGTGCCATACAGCAGGGCAATGATTGCTGCGTCCCTAACACCCTGAGGGCGTGGATCGGCTTCGCACAAGTCCATCAATTCGCGAATCAGGCTGCGCCGTAGATTGCGCCCGGGGGGCAAGCGGCTACCCGACGCAGGCTTGACTTCACGGATGCGTAGCAATTGCTCGTGATCGATCATGCCTAAGCGCCAGGCTTCGTTCATCACCCCGCGCACGGCATTGACATAGAGCGACGAGCTGTTCGGCGCGTAACCATCTGCGCGCAAAGCCGCCACCAATCCAATCACATGACCCGGCTCCAGCCTGTGCCAGGGCACATCGGCAAGGTTGCAGTCGATGAAGCCAAGACGGTCGGCGGCGTCTTGGAGAATGTAGCGCATGGTCTGCTGGCTGGACGGCGCTAGCCGAGCCAGGTATTGCAACAAGGGGTTGTGTGAAGGGCTGGGCAAAACAATGGATCCTGAAGCGAAGCAAGGCGACGGCAGCAATGGTACCGTAAACGGCGCCCTTTGATCGAACCCAGGCCCGGATAGGCGCTGTGGTCTAGAGTGCATCCCATGACCCACTGTGCGAGCGCCTATGGTTTTCCACCGCCTGACCCGGACTCACCCACGCCTGATCGTCGCCGCCATCGCAGGCGTTGTCGGTGCTTGGTTCATCCCGGCCGCCGATCCCATCCAGCGCGTGCTTGCCGGCTGGAACCTGGGCGTCTGGCTGTATCTGCTGCTGGCTCTAGCACTGACCTTGCGGGCGACGCCCGACACCGTACGCAAGGTCGCGCAGATAGAAGACGAAAATGCAGGCGCAGTGCTGTTGGTGGTGTGCGTGGCAGCCATCGCCAGCCTGGCTGCAGTCACCCTGCAATTGGTATCCAGCCGTGGCCTGCAAGGCAGCGCGCTGGCTTTGCATTACCTGTATACCGGGATGACGGTTGCAGGCTCGTGGCTGCTGATCGGTTGCATCTTCAGCCTGCACTACGCCCGGATATTCTATACGGGAGCTGGTGATACACCGGCTCTGCGCTTCCCCGACGATGAACGCAACCCCGATTATTGGGATTTTCACTACTTCTCGTTCACCATCAGTGTTGCCGTGCAGACTTCCGATGTCGGCGTAGGCGGCCGGCGCATGCGCCGGGTGGTGTTGGCCCATTCATTGGTAGGCTTTGTATTCAATACTGCAATTCTTGGCTTCACCATCAACATCGCCGCAGGCCTGCTCGGCTAGCCTCATGCTGCACACGCCGCGATACGCCAGTAGCGACGCCGGTGGTAATCGATGCCCCACGCCATAGTAACCGTACCGGCCTCGGCCATGCATTGAGTGAGCGTGTAATAGCACATGACTGTCTCGCTGGCGGTTATATCCACCGCTTGTCCGAAAAAACCGGGTGAGGAACATCCATAAACCTGACACGGCGAACAGGCCAGCCCTACGCGGCGCGCGGGGAAAACGTTTGCCTGCCCATTTGCTGAAACACGGCTTGTTTGCGCGGGCTGTGACGGCCGTCATGCCTTCTTACATTTGTCATGTCCAGCGCAGAATATGAGGGGCAACAGGTGCTATTGTTAAGTTCCCTGCATCGAGCGGCGAACCCGGCACTTTTAAGGAGGCTGGCATGAACAAGATGACGTTCCCCAATGCCTGCCAGGTGATGCGCTGGCATTTCCATCCCCTAGGCTTCGAGGCCAGCATGGATGCGCCACGAAGCATGATTGCTCGGCTTTTCGACCGTACCACCGGCGTGACCTTGCTGGCCATCGCTGGCATACCCTGCACGGCAATCATGGCCGCCGCCGATGTGGAGCGCATCATCGAGGCTGTGGAAGCCGAGATCGAAGCGTTCGCCCCACCCGTGCGCCTGCTCAATGCAGGTTAGGCCACCGCTTCGTTTCCATCGCGCGACGCCTGCATCCTGCTCATGAACTGCTCAGCCGGCATAGGCTGACCGAGCAGGTAACCTTGAAGTGAGTCGCAGCCAAGGCGAGTGAGGAAAGCTTGCTGGCCGCCGGTTTCTACACCTTCGGCAACGATGCGCAAGCCCAGCGCCTGCCCCAATGCGACGATCGCTGAAATGATCGCCGCATCGTCGCTGTCCTGTTCCAGGTCGCGCACAAAACCGCGGTCGATTTTCAGCTCATTGGCCGGCAGGCGCTTGAGGTACATCAGGCTCGAATAACCCGTGCCGAAGTCATCGATCGACAAGTCAACGCCCATATCCGAGAGGCGCTGCAGCACCATCAAACTTGCATCGGCGTCGTGCATTGCCGTGGTTTCGGTGATTTCCAGGGTCAGACAATTGGCCGGCAGACCGTGTTCGCGCAAGGCGCGGGCGACGCTGTCGACCAGGCCTGGGTGGCTGAACTGAATAGCGGACAGGTTGACCGCCATGCGCCAGTCAGCCTGACCTTGGTCGAGCCAGCAGCGCATCTGCCGGCAGGCTTCGTGCAGCACCCACTCACCGATTGGAATGATTAGAGCAGTTTTTTCCGCCAGGCCAATGAAACGGTCGGGCTGCATCAAACCATGCTGAGGATGCTCCCAGCGCAACAACGCTTCGGCACCTATGGGCGCGCAGGACTTTGCGTCGAACTTGGGTTGATAGTGCAGGCGGAACTGCCCTTGCTCCAATGCTGCGCGCAGATCCTGCAGCAGCTGCAACTGTTGCCGAGCGTTGCTGTTCATCGACGCATCGAAGAAGCAGTAGCCATTCTTGCCGACACTTTTGGCGTGGTACATCGCCGCGTCGGCATTGCGCAGCAGCTCAAGCTGGTCCTGCCCATTGCCAGGGTACAGCACAATGCCAAGGCTCGCCGTCAGTTGCAGGTCGTGCTCAGCGACGCGGAAAGTGCGCGAGACCAGATTGACCTGCTTGACCGCTACGTCCATGGCATCTTCCGGCTCGCGTAGCTCCACCAGTAGCACGAATTCGTCGCCGCCGATCCGCGCCAATGTGTCCTGGCTGTGCAGATGACCGCGCAAGCGCGCAGCTACAGCCTTGAGCAACAGGTCGCCGACATGGTGGCCAAAGGCATCGTTGACTGGTTTGAATCCGTCCAGGTCAATGAACATCAATGCAAAACAACCGCCCCGTTCTGCCACTTTACCGATCGCCTGATCGATGCGATCCGATAGCAACGTGCGGTTTGGCAGCCCTGTCAAGGTATCGTGCAGGGCCAGCTGGGTGAGCTCCTGGTTTGCAAGGGTGAGCGAATGGGCCAGCGCGGCCGTGCGTGCTTCAAGGCGCGCATCCAGCACCGAGGTCAGCAAGGCCACCGCCAGCACCGCCAGGGTTGTGATCAACACCAGATAGACCAAGCTGTTGCCCTGCAGCCCGTTGACCAGCGCCCCGCAGTAGCTGCCCTCGGTAAAATTCGCCGCAGCCATGCCGGTGTAGTGCATGCCGACGATGGCAACGCCCATCACCATGGCTGCCAGCCCACGGATCTGACGCACATAGGGCGTATGCATACGCAAGCGGAAGGCAATCCACAATGCCGCTGCTGAAGCGCCTACCGCGATTGCCAGTGAGGCGCCGAACAACGCCGGGTCGTAATCGATACCCGGCAGCATGCGCAGCGCCGCCATGCCGGTGTAATGCATGCAGGCTATACCAGTGCCCATGACCAGCGCGCCGAATGCCAACTGCAGCCAAGGCAAGCTTGGCTGGCTGACCAGCCACAAAGCAAAACCGGAGGACAGCACGGCGATCAGCAGCGAGTAGGCAGTCAGGCTGATGTCGTAACCCAAGGCGATGGGCAGGCTGAACGCGAGCATGCCGATGAAGTGCATCGACCAGATGCCAATCCCCATGGCCAGCGCCCCGCCGCCCATCCACAGATACACCCCACGGCCCTTGGCAGTGACAATACGACCGGCCAAGTCCAGAGCAGTGTAAGAAGCCAGCATGGCTACGCAGAGTGAAATCAGAACCAGCGCGGGGGAGTAACTACCGGTCAGCATTGGAGAATCCAGCTCGGGACAGGAGGGCCCGGAAAAGCTGACGATTGTACTCAAGCGTTGGCGAAACGCACGCGGTTTGTAGCGCAGGAAATGGATCCAAAAATAGCCGTCAACACCTGCAAAGCATTGGTTTAGCGGGTTGCGATGGCCAATGAAGGCATATTGCCACTTGTCGGCAAGTCATGCTGCCTGCAGCAGTGGTGTGAACATGCGTGCTGGGCTTGCGCAAGGCACTCTGCCAGACCAGCAAAAGCCCTAATCATGGTCGACGAACGCCTGCTCTGCATCCCAGCCGCCACCCAAGGCAGCGATCAGTTGTACGCTGGCCACCAGCCGCCCCTGCAGCAGGGTCAACGCGCTGCGCTCGTTGCTCAGGGCAGTGGTTTGTACGTTGACCACGTCCAGGTAGCCGATCAAACCGGCCCGGTACTGGTTTTCGGTCAAGCGCAACGATTCGCGCGCTGCGTCCAATGCCTCTTGGCGAACCACGGCCTCGTCAGCGTACACTTTCAACTGCACCAGGTAGTTTTCCACTTCCTTGAAACCGTCGAGCACCGTCTGCCGATACTGCGCCACGGTCTGGTCATAGACGGCCTGAGTGCGGTCAACTTCGGCACTGCGCTTGCCAGCGTCAAACAGCGTCAGAGCCAGCTGCGGGCCTACCGACCAGTATCGGTTCGGCAGCTCGATCCAGTTGCTGAAGCTGCTGCTGGAGTAGCCGCCACTCATGCTCAGGCTCAGATCGGGGAAGTATGCCGCGCGGGCCACACCGATGTTGGCATTGGCAGCCATCACGCTACGTTCGGCGGAAGCAATGTCCGGCCGGCGTTCGAGCAGCTGTGATGGTAGCGCCATGGGAATTTGCGGCAACGCGGGTATGCGCTTGCTATCGGCCAGGGCGAACTGTGCCGGCGCCCTACCCAAGAGTACAGCGATGGCGTTTTCAAACTGCGCACGCTGCCAGATCAGATCGATCAGGTCGGCCTGAGTGGATTTGAGCTGGGTCCGCGCCTGGGCCACTGCATCCGGGCCGGCGACACCGGCTCTGTATTGGTTTTCATTCATTCGCAGCGACCGTTCGTAAGTCGCGACTGTGGCCTCAAGCAAACGTTTCTGCTCATCGATCACCCGCAGTTGCAGGTAATTCTGCACCAGCTCCGATTGCTGACTAAGGCGAATCGCGGCGAGGTCAGCGAAGCTTGCCTGTGCACTGGCCTCGTTGGCATTGAGCGTTTCGCGCAATTTGCCCCACAGGTCGATCTCCCAACTGACGCCCAGTTGTGCGTTGTAGGTGTTGCGGATGCCGCTGCTGTTGTTGGACAGGCTCGAACTGGAACTGCCAGCACCTTGGGCCGAGCGGTTCTTGCTGGTGGTCAGGTCCAAACTGGGGAACAGTGACGCTCGGCTGCTGCGCACCAGCGCCTGGGCCTGGCGGTACTGAGCTTCGGACTGCGCGACGGTCTGGTTGTTGCGGTTGAGCTCCTCCACAAGCGCGTTCAACCCGGGGTCACCGTAAATTTCCCACCAGGCGCCACGGGCAATGGCATCGGACGGGTTGGCCTGAGTCCAGCCCTCGGCCTGCTTGTATTGCGCTGGCGTACTCAGGGCCGGGCGGTGGTAGTCCGGGCTCAGGGTACAGGCACTGAGCATGGCCACACAGAGCCCCGCGCCGGCCAAGCGTGAGCCGCGTCCACGGGTCAATAATTGCAAGGCTCGGTGAATTCGGGTGTGGGCAAAGTTCATAACGGCGTGTCCAGAGCAGCGTCGGTGCGAATACCGCGCCAATGGTTGAATCGGTGACGCAGGCGGTCCAGATACAGATAAACCACCGGTGTCGTGTACAGGGTCAACAACTGACTGACCACCAGGCCGCCAATGATGGTCAGACCCAATGGCTGGCGCATTTCGGCACCTTCGGCACGGCTGATCAGCAGCGGCAGCGCACCCAGAATAGCCGCAAGGGTGGTCATCAGAATGGGCCGCAAGCGCAGCAGACAAGCGCGTCGGATCGACTCCTCCGGGCTCAGGCCCTGGTGACGCTCCAGTTGCAAGGCCAAGTCGATCATCAGAATGGCGTTCTTTTTCACGACGCCAATTAGCAGGAACAGGCCCAGCAACGAAATCAGGCTGAACTCGCCGCCGGTGGCATACAAGGCCAACAGCGCACCTACACCAGCTGACGGCAAGGTCGAGAGGATCGTCAGAGGGTGAATGTAACTTTCGTAGAGGATACCCAGCACCAGGTACACCAGTACCAAGGCTCCGAGAATCATGAACGGCTGCCCTTCCTGGGTCTTGGCGAACGCACTGGCCGTGCCGCCGAGCTTGGCAATCACTTCCTCGGGCAGGCCCAGCTTGGCTATTTCACGCTCCACGGCCGCCATGGCTTGGTCGGGGCTGTAGCCTTCGGCAACGTCGAAGGCGATGTCCTCAGACGCGAACTGCCCTTCGTGGCTCACCCGATCGTTGGCCAGGCTGTTCTCGTAGTGAGCGATGGTCGACAGCGGTACACGCGCACCCTCGCTGGTGATCACCTGAACCTGCTCCAACGTGGTCGGGTCCCAGGCGTACTTGGGGTTGATCTCCAACACCACCTGATACTGGTTGAGGCTGTCGTAGATGGTCGAAATCTGCCGCTGGCTGTAGGCGTTATTCAGCACGGCGGTGACCATGTCCATGTCGATGCCCAGGCGCTTGGCCTGGTCGCGGTCCACCACCAGCGTCACCTGCTGGGTGCCGGAACCGTCGCGGGCGTCGATGGCGGTGAGTTCGGGCAATGCGCGCAGCGCTGCAACCACCTTGGGGAACCACTGGCGCAGGGCAGCGAGGTCGCCGCTCTGCAAGGTGTACAGATATTGTGAGGAAGTTTGGTCGCGGCCACCCCCGCCCAGCTGCAGGTCTTGGTCGGCCATCAGGAACAGCCGCCCACCGGGTACTTTGGGCATTTCTTTACGCAGACGCTCGATGACCTTCTGAGCATCGAGCTTGCGCTCGCTGATGGGCTTGAGCCGCACCAGCACCATGGCGTTGTTGGTGCCGCTGTTGCCGCCGATGAAGCCGGCAACGCTCTGCACCGCAGGGTCGGCAAGCAAGGCTCGGCGGTAGGTTTCCATTTTTGGCTGCATCACACTGAACGACAGCCCATCGTCCCCGCGGATGAAGCCCATCAGCTGGCCGGTATCCTGTTGAGGCATCAGTGTCTTGGGCACCACCACATACAGGGCGATATTCAGGCCGATGGTCGCCAGCAGGCTGACCAGGGTCAAGCGCTTGTGACGCAGCGCCCAGCCAAGGCTACGATCATAGGCATCGACCATGCGCTGATGTGCTTTGTCGCTCCAGCGCTGCAGGCGAGTCTGTTGCGCACGATGGGGTTTGAGCCAGCGCGCGCAGAGCATTGGCGTGAGGGTCAACGACACCACCAGGGAGACGATGATCGCTGCCGCCAGCGTGACCGAAAACTCCTGGAACAGGTTACGCACGATGCCACCCATGAATAGGATCGACACGAACACTGCCACCAGCGAGACGTTCATCGACAGCAAGGTGAAGCCCACTTCCCTGGCACCGAGGAATGCGGCGCGCATGGGCGGCTGACCGTCCTCGATGTGCCGGGAGATGTTCTCCAGCACCACGATGGCATCGTCCACCACCAGCCCCGTGGCCAAGATCAGTGCCATCAACGACAGGTTGTTCAGCGAAAACCCACACAGGTACATCACCGCGAAGGTGCCCACCAGCGACACCGGCACCGCCAGGCTGGGGATCAGCGATGCACGCAAGCTGCCGAGGAATAGATACACCACTAGGATCACCAGTACCACGGCGATCAGCAGCGTGTGCTCGGCTTCCTTGAGGGTGGCCTTGATCACCGGCGAACGGTCCATGGCCACATTGAGCTGCACGCTGGCCGGCAGCAGCGACTGCAAGGCTGGCAACTGGGCCTTGATCTGGTCGACGGTCTCGATGATGTTGGCGCCGGTCTGGCGGTTGATCACCAGCAGTACCGCGCTCTGGTCGTTGAAGAAGCCACTGTTGTAGCGGTTTTCCACGCCATCGGTCACGGTCGCTACGTCAGACAGGCGCAAAATGGTGCCATTGGACTGCCGAATCACGATCGGTTCGTAGTCCTTGGCAGTTTCCAACTGGTCGTTCGCCCGCACCTGCCAGTTACGCTCGGCATCTTCGACAAACCCCATGGGCCGACGCTGGTTGGCGTTCGATACCGCGTTACGCACCTCGTCCAGAGAGAGCGCGTACTGGTTCAGCAACTGCGGCTCGACAGCGATGCGCACGGCAGGCAAGGAGCTGCCGCCGATCTGCACTTCCCCTACTCCACTGACTTGGGCAAGGCTCTGCGACAGGATGGTGTCAGCCAAGTCGTAGAGCTGGCCTTTCTGCAGCACGCTGGAGGTCAACGACAGCACCATGATCGGGGCCTGCGACGGATTTATCTTCTTGTAGGTGGGCATGCTGCGCATGCCACTGGGCAAGAGATTGCGCGTGGCGTTGATCGCAGCCTGCACCTCACGCGCTGCGCCGTCGATGTCCCGGCCCATTTCAAAGCCGATGATGACCCGAGTGGAGCCTTGGTTGGAGCTACTGGTGAGCGTGGTGACGCCCGCGATGCTGCCCAGTTTGCGTTCCAGCGGCGTGGCAACGGTGGCGGCCATCACTTCAGGGCTGGCACCGGACAGGTTGGCCTGCACCACGATCACGGGGAAGTCCATCTGTGGCAACGGTGACACCGGCAACAGACCGAAACTGACGCCTCCGAGCAACATGATCGCCAGGCTCAGCAACATGGTCGCCACCGGCCTGCGGATGAAAGGCCCGGACAGGTTCATGCCTGGGCCTGCTGCGGGTCATGCTTTGGCCGCCAGCGCCGGGCAAGGCGGTCGAAATACAGGTAGATGACCGGTGTGGTGAACAGCGTCAGCACCTGGCTCACCAGCAAGCCGCCCACCATCACCAGGCCCAACGGCTGGCGCAGCTCCGCACCCGAGCCGGTGGCAAGCATGAGGGGCACGGCGCCAAAAAGCGCAGCCAGGGTGGTCATCAGGATCGGCCGGAAACGCAGCAGCGCGGCCTGATAGATTGCATCTCGCGGGCTCATGCCTTGATGACGTTCGGCCTCCAAGGCGAAATCGATCATCATGATCGCGTTCTTCTTGACGATGCCGATCAGCAGGATGATGCCAATGATGGCGATCATGCCCAGATCGTTGCCACTGAGGATCAATGCCAGCAACGCACCGACTGCCGCCGACGGCAAGGTAGAGAGGATCGTCACCGGGTGGATGTAACTCTCGTAGAGCACGCCGAGCACGATGTACATGGTCACGATGGCGGCCAGGATCAGCAGCAAGGTGCTCGACAGCGAGGCCTGGAAGGCTTCGGCCGCCCCTTGGAAGCGGGTCTGCACACCGAGCGGCATACCGATGTCCTGTTGCGCCTGCTCGATCACTTTGACCGCCTCACCCAGGGATGCGCCATGGGCAAGGTTGAACGACAGCGTCACCGCCGGGAACTGCCCGATATGCGAAATGGCCAGTTGCGCCTGCCGCTGTTCGATGCGCGCTAGCGCCGAGAGGCGTACCTGGCCGCCATCGGTGGCCTTGACGTGAATCGACTCCAACGCCGACGGGCCAATAGTGGCCGCATCCTGGGCCTGCAATACCACCCGATACTGGCTGGCCTGGGTGTAGATGGTGGAAATCTGCCGCTGGCCGAAGGCGTCGTACAGTGCGTTGGTAATTTGCGCCACGGTGATGCCAAGACGGCTGGCCATGTCGCGATCGATCACCATGTAGACCTGCAGGCCCTTGTCTTGCAGGTCACTGGCAACGTCCTGCAACTGCGGGCGCTGCTGCAGAGCCTGCACCAGCTTGCCGCTCCACTGCGCCAGCAGGTCGGCGTCTGGTGAGGACAAGCTGAACTGATATTGGGTGCGGCTGACCCGGTCTTCGATGCTCAGGTCCTGTACCGGCTGCATGAACAAACGAATACCCACCAGCTTGTCCAGCTGAGGTTGCAGGCGGCTGATCACTTCCCCTGCAGTGACGTCACGCTCACCATGGGGCTTGAGGTTGATCAGCAAACGGCCGCTGTTGAGGGTAGCGTTGTCGCCATCGACGCCAATATAGGACGACAGGCTCTGTACGGCTGGGTCCTGCAGGATGACCTTGCTCAAGGCCTGCTGACGCTCGCTCATGGCGGCGAACGATGTTGACTGCGGCGCTTCTGATATGCCCTGGATCACCCCGGTGTCTTGCACGGGGAAGAAGCCCTTGGGCACCACCATGTACAGGAGCACGGTCAGTGCCAGAGTCGCCACGGCCACCAGCAGGGTCAGCGGTTGATGCCTGAGCACCCACTGTAGGCCACGGCCGTAATGTTTGATCAACCAGTCGATCCACGCGCCACTGGCACGGTAGAAGCGGCTCTGTTCGTCCTCACGGGGTTCACGCTTGAGCAAGCGCGCGCACATCATTGGGGTCAGGGTCAGCGAAACCACCAAGGAAATCAGGATCGCCACCGCCAGGGTAATGGCGAACTCGCGGAACAAACGCCCGACTACATCGGCCATGAATAGCAGCGGGATCAACACCGCAATCAGCGAAAAGGTCAGCGAAATCAGAGTAAATCCGATCTGCCTGGCGCCTTTGAGGGCCGCCTGCAAGGGCGTTTCACCCTCCTCGATGTGCCGGGATATGTTCTCGAGCATGACGATGGCATCGTCGACCACGAAGCCGGTGGCGATGGTCAGCGCCATGAGCGTGAGGTTGTTGATCGAAAAACCGGCCAGATACATCACCCCGAACGTCCCCACCAGCGACAGGGGTACGGCAATTGAGGGGATCAATGTGGCGCTGAAGCGGCGCAGGAACACGAAGGTGACCATCACCACGAGCACAATGGCAATCAGCAATTCATGCTGCACGTCTTTGACTGCCGCGCGGATGGTCTGGGTACGGTCGGTGAGCACCGACACATCAAGGCCAGCAGGCAGGTTATCGGTGATCGACGGCAGCAGCTCTTTGATGCGGTCGACCACCTCGATGACGTTAGCGCCCGGCTGGCGCTGGATGTTCAGCAGTACCGCCTGATTTTGGTTGGCCCAGGCAGCCAGGCGCTCGTTTTCCGCGCCGTCGACGATTTCCGCGACGTCCTTCAAGCGCAGCGGCGCGCCGTTGTTGTAGGCGAGAATGAGGTTGGCGTATTCCTCTGGCGAGCGAAGCTGATCGTTGGCGTCGAGCATCGACACCCGGGTTGGGCCGTCGAAGTTGCCCTTGGGCTGGTTGACGTTGGATGCGCCTATCAAGGTACGCACGTCGTCGAGGTTCAGGCCGTTGGCGGCGAGCGCATCGACATTCACCTTGATCCTCACTGCCTGACGCTGGCCACCGGCGATGCTCACCATACCCACGCCGCTGATCTGCGCGAGCTTTTGCGCCACGCGGGTATCGACCAGGTCATTGAGCTTGGGCAACGGCATGGTCTTGCTGGATATGGCCAAGGTCAGCACAGGGGTGTCGGCGGGGTTGACCTTGTTGTACACAGGCGGCGCCGGTAGATCGCTGGGCAGCAGATTGCTGGCGGCGTTGATCGCAGCTTGTACTTGCTGCTCGGCAACGTCCATGTTCATGTTCAGGCTGAAACGCAGAGTCAGCACCGAGGCACCACCGGAACTGGTCGAGGCCATCTGCTCAAGGCCGGGCATCTGGCCGAACTGGCGCTCCAAGGGTGCAGTCACCGCGCTGGTCATCACCTGCGGGCTGGCGCCGGGATACAGGGTCATGACCCGGATGGTCGGGTAGTCGACCTGGGGCAAGGCCGATACCGGCAACAACGTGTAGGCGATCAACCCGGCCAGGACGATGGCCAACATGGTCAGCGTCGTTGCGACCGGGCGTAGAATGAACAGCCGCGACAGGTTCATGCGCCCGCCTTGCCTGCCGCTGTGCCAGTAGGCGCGCCATGGCTTTGCGCCGAGCCCTTGCCATCCTGGCCCTGCAGGTGCTGGCCCGGGGTGCTCGGCACTTGCGAGCTGTCCTCGACCACTTCCACCTGAGTACCCTCGCGCAAGCGGTCGGTCCCTTCCAGCACCAGGCGGTCGCCGGCTTTGAGCCCTTCGAGGATCACACTGCTCTGGCCATCACTGGCACCGACTTTGAGCTTGCGGATATTGACCTTGCTCTGGTCATCGACCACATAGGCGAAAGTGCCATCATTGCCGAACTGCACAGCTGCCGCTGGGGCCAATACCACCTGCTTGAGCGTGTCGGCGAGCAGGCGGACATTGACGAACTGGTTGGGAAACAGCGCCAGGTCTTTGTTCTCGAAACGGCCTTTGAACTTCAGGGTGCCAGTGGTGGTGTCGATCTGGTTATCGATGCTGCCGAGCACACCGCTAGCTTGCAGCTTGCTGTCGCTGCGATCCCAGGCCTCGACAGGCAGGCTGGCGCCGCTGCGGTAGCGCTCCAGCACCGTACTCAACTCGGTTTCTGGCAGGGTGAAGGCCACATTGATCGGTTCGGTTTGAGTGATCACGACCAGCGCGGTGGTGTCATTGGCGGCCACCAGGTTGCCCAGATCAAGCTGGCGAAGGCCGACACGGCCACTAATGGGCGCGCGGATCTGAGTGAAATCGAGGTTCAGGCGGGCATCGTTGACCTGCGCCTGATTGGTTTTGACCAGACCCTGGTATTGAGCCACCTGGGCTTGGGCGGTATCGAGGGTCTGCTTGGCGATGCTGTCCTGGGCGTACAGGCCCTTGTAACGGGCCAAGTCAACTTGAGCGTTCTTGAGCTGAGCCTGGTTCTGGGCCAGCGTGCCCTCAGCCTGCTGTAGGGCAATGCGATACGGGCGTGGGTCGATTTCAGCGAGCAGATCGCCGGCCTTGACCTGCTGGCCCTCCTTGAACAGGATCTTCACCAGCTCGCCGGCCACACGACTGCGCACATTCACCGTGTTGGTGGCGGTGACCGTGCCCAGGGCTTTGTAGTAAAGCGGGAAATCACCCACACGAACAGGCTCGACACGTACGGGCACCGGGTCGGTGGAGCCACCGAAACCAGGCCGCCCGCCCATCATACCCGCGCCTTTATCACCGCGCCCTGTGCCGGCCGCTTTGTGCTCGGGTGTTGCAGCGGGCCACAGCCACCAGGCCAGCAGAGCCACCAGCAACAGGATCAGCAGGCCAACGAGCCAGCGACGAGGGGAACGGGAGTTGGACACTTGCATGGGTTGAACGAACCTTGTTCGGAAATGGCAGCGTGGGAGGTTGAACGATAAGCACTGACTGTGGTTAAGCAAAGCCTCTTTACCAGAGGTTTACCTTTGCCTGACGTTGCCAACAGGTTGAACTTTAAATGAAAACGGCCCGGAAAACGTTCCGAGCCGTTACAGGGTGTTGCTTGGAGAGGCGGCAGGCGATCGAGTTCCTTAGCCTGCCCTTCCCGCCCGCGAACCTTACTTCAGAACAGCCAGGGCTGCTTCGTAATTCGGCTCTTCGGCGATTTCGCCAACCAGCTCGCTGTGCAGCACTTTGTCGTTTTCGTCCAGCACCACTACGGCGCGAGCTGCCAGGCCGGCCAGTGGGCCGTCAGCAATGGCAACGCCGTAGTTTTCCAGGAACTCACGCCCACGCAAGGTCGACAGGTTCTTGACGTTTTCCAGGCCCTCTGCGCCGCAGAAACGCGCCTGAGCGAATGGCAGGTCGGCCGAGATGCACAGCACCACGGTGTTATCAACGTCGTTGGCCTGGGCGTTGAACTTGCGAACGGAGGTCGCGCATGTCGGGGTGTCGACGCTTGGGAAAATGTTCAGCACCTTGCGCTTGCCGGCGTAGTCCTTCAGCGACTTGTCAGCCAGGCCTTCACCAACCAGGGAGAAAGCCGGAGCCTGGGCGCCGGCTTGTGGCAGGTTGCCTTTCACCTGAACCGGGTTGCCTTTGAGAGTCACTTGAGCCATGACGAAATCCTTATGCGGGGTTTGAAAAGGACACTGAGTTAAGCATGAAGGCGGCCGGGTGCCTATGGGGTACGAAGAAATTGTTCTATTGCCGCAGAATTCCTGTGGACAAAAAAAGCCCGGCGCGCCACAAGCGCGCCGGGCTTTTTCCATGGGTGGCTAAGGATCAGCCGATCAGGCCGTAGACCACCGAGGTCAGTGCGACCAAGCCAATCACCACCACGAAGACATTGGACAGCGCGCCACTGTATTTGCGCATCGACGGCACCCGGGCGATGGCGTACATCGGCATCAGGAACAGCAGCACGGCGAGGATCGGCCCGCCCAGGGACTCGATCATGCCCAGGATACTGGGGTTGAGTGTGGCGACGATCCAGCAGACCACCAGCATCAACCCTGCGACAACCCGGTCGAGCACTTTGGCCGCCGGCCGTGCACCGGCCTTGGCGATTATGCCCTTCAAGCCCTCACTAGCACCGATGTAGTGGCCGAGGAACGACTTGGCAATTGCGACGAATGCGATCAGCGGTGCGGCGAAGGCGATGGTCGGGTTGCTGAAGTGGTTGGCCAGGTACGAGAGGATCGACAGGTTCTGCGCTTTGGCCTCGGCCAACTGCCCACTGCTCAGGGTGAGCACGCAACTGAATACGAAGAACAGCACCATCACCACCATCAACAGGTGCGCCCGACGCAGGATTTGACCGCTGCGCTCATCGGCATGCACACCATAGCGGCGCTTCTGGTCAACGGCGAAGGCCGAGATGATCGGCGAGTGGTTGAACGAGAACACCATGACCGGAATGGCCAACCACAGGGTATGCAGGAAGGCCGAGCTCGATGGTACCTCGCTCGCGCTGTCAAGGATGCCACCGGTCCAGTGCGGTATCAGGTACAGGCCCAGCAGGCCTAGGGCAACGATGAATGGATAAACCAGCAGGCTCATGACTTTCACCGTAGCCTGCTCGCCGCAGCGCACGATTGCCAACAGCCCCAGAATCAGCACGAACGACAGGATAGCCCGGGGCGGCGGGGCCAGATGCAACTGGTGCTCCATGAAGCTGCTGACGGTATTGGTCAGTGCCACGCTATAGATGAGCAGAATCGGGAAAATGGCGAAGAAGTACAGCACAGTGATCAGCGCGCCGGCCTTTATCCCGAAATGCTCCTCGACCACTTGGGTGATATCGCCACCGGTTTTGCCCGAGAGCACGAAACGGGTCAGGCCGCGGTGGGAGAAATAGGTCATCGGAAAGGCCAGCACGGCCAGAATCAGCAGCGGCCAGAACCCTCCAAGGCCAGCGTTGATCGGCAAGAACAATGTGCCTGCGCCGATGGCCGTGCCGAACAGGCCCAGCATCCAGGTGGTGTCGTGACGCGACCAGCTGCCAAGGGTGGCGGGGGTCGATTCTACAAAGCGTTGCTCAACGCTTGGGGCCTGCTCATTCATTCCGGGTGAAGCTCCACTCGCAAGACTGCAACAGGCTGAGAATGGCGAACTAGAGGTTTCGCCCAACTCAACCGGAAAAGAGGGGCGCGATTGTGCACGGAAAGGTTGCACTTGCGAAGCCCTTTTCCGAGGAGTGGTTGCACTTGTCTTTACAAGTAGGTTGTCCAAAAGGGGCCGCTGTAGGGCCTGTTCACTTAAGCATTTGAGTCCAGGCTTGGGGGCGATAAATCTGATACCAGTGATCTGGTGTTGGATTTTTTGGGGGTTCAATCTGAGGCTTTTAGCGCCTGTGAGATCGAGCGCCGCCCGCGCGGCGCATCGCGAGCTGCGCTCGCTCCTACGTTTGTTTCGGGCCAATTATGCCTGCGAGATTTGCGCGCGGACGCCTTGGTGCATGGCGCGAGATAGCGTCGTACAAACAAGGCGGTCGCGCGCACCTGCCACAGGCGTTACTGGCCCGAAACAAACGTAGGAGCGAGCAAAGCTCGCGATGCGCCGCGCGGGCGGCGCTCGATCTGCGCCTCACCGAAGAGCTCACGCCGAGCCTCTAGGCCAGGACCGGCCCTTTGGCCGAAAGGGCCGCAAAGCGGCCCAACCGAGTAGCCACATGGGCCCGAGAATTACTTCTGAACAGCGGCGAACGCCTCAGCAACCCGTTGCAGGTTGGCCGGACGCAGGCCGGACATGCACACTCGGCCGCTGTCGATCAGGTAAACGCCGAACTCGTCCCGCAGGCGGCGCACCTGCTCAACGCTAAAGCCGGTGTAGCTGAACATGCCGCGCTGGCGCAAGAAGAACTGGAAGTCCTGACCGGGCAACAGCACCGCCAATGCATCGACCAGTGCCTGACGCATATCGAGAATCCGCTTGCGCATCACCTCGACTTCGCTGGCCCACTGGGCGTTGAGTGCGGCGTCGCCGAGCACGCCGGCAACCAACTGAGCGCCGAAATTCGGTGGGCTCGAGTAGTTGCGCCGCACGGTAGCTTTGAGCTGGCCCAGCACGCTTTGGGTGGTAGCTTCGTCATCGCAAACCACCGACAGGCCCCCTACGCGCTCACCATACAGCGAGAAGATCTTCGAGAAGGAGTTACTGACCAGGCACGGCACACCGGCGCGGGCCATTTCGCGGATGGCGTAGGCATCTTCGACAAGGCCTTGGCCGAAGCCTTGGTAAGCGATGTCGAGGAATGGAATCAGCTGGCGCGCCTTGACCACTTCGACCACATGTTGCCACTGGCCCTGCTCAAGGTCGGCCCCGGTAGGGTTGTGGCAGCACGGGTGCAACAACACGATGCTGTGTGCCGGCAGGCTTTGCAGGGTTTGCAGCATGCCGTCGAAATCGACGCCCCGGCTGGCCGAGTCGAAATATGGGTAGGTGTTCACCTTGAACCCTGCACCTTCGAAGATGGCGCGGTGGTTGTCCCACGTCGGGTTGCTGACCCAGACTTCAGACTGCGGGAAATAACGCTTGAGGAAGTCGGCGCCGACTTTCAGTGCGCCAGAGCCGCCCACGGTCTGCACGGTAGCCACGCGTTTGGCGGTCACCGCCGGGTGATCGGCGCCGAACAGCAGCGCCTGAATCGCCTGACGGTAGCTGCCCAGGCCCTCCATTGGCAGGTACAGCGAGGCTTCATGGGCCTGGCCTGCGATACGCTTCTCCACCGCATCCACAGCTGCCAGCTGCGGCACCACACCGGCCTCGTCGTAA
This sequence comes from Pseudomonas sp. KCJK9000, assembly GCF_046230725.1. Classification (NCBI taxonomy): domain Bacteria; kingdom Pseudomonadati; phylum Pseudomonadota; class Gammaproteobacteria; order Pseudomonadales; family Pseudomonadaceae; genus Pseudomonas; species Pseudomonas sp. KCJK9000. The sequence goes on from NZ_JBJJLN010000036.1 coordinate 29,661, forward strand.
TAAAGGCCGATACTCAGGTTGACCTTGTCGGCGCGCGGGTCGGCCTTGAAGGTTTCCATCAACGAGAGGATCGGGTCGCCGGCATAGGCATCGACATGTTTGAACACAGCGTGCAGCTCCTTGGATCAGGACAGTTCGGAAAGACAGCCCTGAGCATACCCGCAGTTGCGGCCAAGGAACATCACAGAAGTGCAAGGTTGTCTATGCAACTTTGCACAGCTGCTCAGCCCAGCAGTGCCGTAAGGCTCTGCAGCTCCTGCTCTTGCAACGCCACCCCTTCCCGCTCGGCTGCTTCCCGTTCGCGGTAGCGACGCTCGCCCGGCATCCGCGACAACCCACAAGCCTGCATGTGCTCGACCAACTCCCGGCTGCGCTGAGCGAAGCGACTTCCCTCGGCCATGCTCGGGTCGATGACGATGAGCAGTTGGCCGGTCCATGGGGTTTTCGCCCCCGGGTGCCCGGACCAGTCGAATTCCCAGGAAAAGTGCCCACCGGTCAGGGCCGCGGCCAGTAACTCAACCATCATCGACAGTGCCGAGCCCTTGTGCCCACCAAAGGGCAACAGCGCGCCGCCTTCGAGTATCGCTCGCGGGTCAGTGGTCGGCTGACCTTGCGCATCGACACCCATGCCTTCGGCCAGCTGCTCGCCCGCCCGTGCGGCGATCTGCACATCGCCATGGGCCATGGCGCTGGTGGCCATGTCGAAAACGATCGGGGGTTGCCCTGCGCACGGCGCAGCGAAGGCAATCGGGTTGGTACCGAACAATGGCTTGCGTGCACCATGCGGCACCACGCACGTCATGCTGTTGACCACACTCAGCGCCACCAGGCCTTGGTCGGCAAACGGCTCTACATCAGGCCATAGCGCTGCAAAATGGTGCGAGTTGTGGATCGCCAGCACGGCGATGCCCGCCTTACGGGCCTTTTCAATCAACAACTGGCGTGCTGCAGCCAGTGCCGGCTGGGCAAAGCCGCCTGCGGCATCGACGCGCACATACCCTGGGGCAACGTCGGTGACCGTGGGGGTGGCTCGGCCATCGACCCAACCGCTGGCCAGGGTCGAGACGTAGCCAGGGATACGAAACACGCCATGGCTGTGTGCGCCATCGCGTTGGGCGCTGCTGCAATTGTGCGCAAGCACGCCAGCCACCGTTTCGCTGCAGCCGTGACGCTGAAAGATCCGCTGCAATAGCGCCTGCAGGTCGGCGAATGGGACGCGCACGAGCGGGCCATGGGACGGTGTGGACATCTGTAGCTCCTTTCTTGGAATTGGAATAGCAACAGCCTGGCAACGACAAAAACTTTCTGACAAGTGACAGCTATCTGTCAATTGTTGACGTAATGACAGAAAACAGCCATTTTCTACCTACGCTTCATTTGGAACAGCAACATGAGCCAACCGATCAAGCAACGCCTGGAAAACAGCCTGCAAGGGGCCGCTGCCTCGGGTCGCAAAATTGCCAGCTACATGCTCGCGAACCTGCACGAGCTGCCCTTCCAGACCTCAGCGGACATTGCCGCCAAGTTAGGGGTTAGCGAATCCAGTGTGGGCCGCTTCTGCCGATCTCTGGGTTATGCCCATCTCAAGGCACTCAAGCAAGACCTGCAGAGCGATCTGGGTGATGGGCCGTGGTTGATGGGCGACCGCCTGCAAGAATATCGCCAGAACCAGGATGCCAGTGACACCGCAGGCAGCCTTGAACGAGAGATCGCTGCTCTGGTGCGCGTACACGAATACCGCCAGAGCGACGCGTGGCACGCTGTGGCACAGCGCCTGGCCAGCCAACCACGGGTGTGCATAGCCGGCTTTCAGACCGAGCGCGGCATCGCCATGTGCATGAGCCACCTGCTGCAATACCTACGTGACGGGGTGCAACTGGTCGATGGCAGCGCCGGGCACTTCGGCGAGGTACTGCTTGGACGCAGCCAAGACACGGCGCTGGTGGTATTCGAGGCCCGCCGCTATTCACGCCATGCCTTGCAGCTGTGTCAGAAAGCGCGCGCAGCGGGTATCCCGGTGACATTGGTGACCGACACCTTCTGCGACTGGGCCGATGCCCACGCCGACGAGGTATTTCGCATTCCCACCGAGTTCAATCTGTTCTGGGAGTCCACCGCGACGATGCTGTCGTGGGTTCATCTAATGGTCAACGAGGTCTGCAAGAAACTCGGGCCGGATGTTGAAAAGCGTTTGGAAGCTACTGCCGCTCTTCATAACGAGTTCGTCGGCTACACCTCGTGGCCAGCGGGCAAACAACAATAGTAAGCGTGCAAGAGGTGTGAGATGACCAAAACCATGGCTATGTTGGGTGCGTGTGCCCTGTTGCTCACAGGTAACGCCAGTGCAGAGACCCTGCGCTTTGCCACCGAAGGTGCCTACCCGCCGTTCAACTATGTCGATGCCAACAACCAGCTACACGGCTTCGACATCGATATCACTCATGCTCTTTGCGAACAGATGAAGGTCGAGTGCACGTTGGCCGCCCAGGACTGGGAGGGCATCATTCCGGCGCTGATGGCGCGCAAATACGATGCTGTGGTCGCATCGATGATCAATACAGACGAACGGCGCAAGAAAATCGCCTTCACCGACCACTACTATCGCACCCCACTGACCGTCGCAGTGGCCAAAGACAGCAAGATCGACGACGCACAGACCAACTTCGACGGCTACACCGTCGGCGCCCAGTCGTCCTCGACACAGGCCATCTATGCCGAAGACGTGTACGCCAAGGCCGGGGCAATGTGAAGCTGTACCCGACCATGGACGAGGCCAACGCCGACCTCGCTGCCGGGCGCCTGGACGGGGTGATCGCCGACAAATTCCCCCTGCACGAGTGGATGAACAAGAACGGTCAGGGCTGCTGCAAGGTGCTGGGCGACGTTGCCGGAACCCGGGCTGATGCCGCTATTGCCGTGCGCAAAGACGACGAGGCCCTGCGCCAGCGGCTCAATACTGCACTGGCCGCGATCGTCGCCAACGGTACCTACCAGAAGATCGCCAGCAAATACTTCGCTTTCGATATCTACAACTGATCTTCGGAAACGACGCGATCGCCAGGGCCGCTCAGCGGCCCTTTGCCCAAACGAGGCCGTAGCAGCACCAAAGCCGCGCTGCCCATGCAAGGGGTTCGTCATGCTCGATCAATTGTATTTACTGTCATTGGCCAATGGAGGCTGGGGCCAAGCGTTGCTCACTGGGGCGCTGGTGACCGTTTCGCTGGCCCTGGCCTGCCTGCCCATCGGCCTACCACTGGGGCTGCTGGTAGCAATCGCGGCGCGCTCGAACAAACGCCTGCCAAGAGCTTGGGCCACCCTGTTTTCCACCGTGTTCCGCGGGCTGCCCGAGCTTCTGACCCTGCTCATCATCTACTACGGATGCCAGATCGCGGCGCAAAAGCTGCTGGGCGCCATGGGCTATGAAGGCGAGTTCCTGATCAACACCTTCCTCGCGGCGATGATCGCCTTCAGCTTGGTGTTCGCAGCCTTCTCCAGTGAAATTTGGCTGGCTGCGTTCAAGACCCTGCCCAAAGGGCAACTTGAGGCTTGTTCGGCGCTGGGGCTGAGCAAGCGCACCGGGTTCATCAAGGTGGTACTGCCACAACTGACTCGCATCGCCCTGCCGGGGCTGTCGAACAATTGGCTGTCATTGCTCAAGGACACCTCGCTGGTATCGACCATCTCGCTGGTCGATCTGATGCGCCAGACCAACCTGGCAGTCAGCGTAACCAAGGAGCCGATGTTCTTTTACGCCGTGGCCTGCGTTGCTTACCTCCTATTCTCCGCTGTTTCGGGTCGGGCGTTCGCCTACATCGAACACCGCAGCAACCGCCATCTGCAAGGAGCCCGCGTATGAGTGCCGATCAACTCCTGGGGCTGATCATGGACCCAGACCTGCTGGAGCGCTATGGCCCACGTTTCGTCGATGGTTTGCTGGTAACCGCCAAGCTGGTGGCCATTTCCTTCAGCCTGGGCGCTGTCCTTGGCCTGCTGCTGGCCCTGGCGCGTATGTCTGGCAATTTGATCCTGCAACGCTTGGCCGCCAGTTACATCTACTTCTTTCGCGGCTCGCCGCTGCTGGCACAACTGTTCCTGCTCTACTACGGCCTTGGCTCTCTGAAGGGGTTCTGGCAAGACGTTGGGCTGTGGTGGTTTTTTCGTGAAGCCTGGTTCTGCACATTGCTGGCGTTCACCCTCAATACCGCCGCCTATCAGGCCGAGATCTTTCGCGGCAGCCTGATGGCTGTCGCGCCGGGTCAGTATGAGGCAGCGCGGGCGCTGAATTTGAAGCGCTCGACCACCTTCTTCAAGGTGATCCTGCCGCAATCGTTGCTGGTAGCCATCGGCCCGCTGGGTAACGAGCTGATATTGATGATCAAGGCCAGTGCCATCGCTTCACTGGTGACCATCTACGACCTCATGGGGGTGACCAAACTGGCGTTCTCACGCAGTTTCGACTTCCAGATCTACCTGTGGGCCGCGGTGCTGTATCTGTTGATCGTCGAACTGGTACGGCGCCTGCTCAAACAACTGGAGGCCCGACTGGGCCGCCACCTGAACTGACTCAAGGACCTCTCCATGCATTGCCAAACCCTTGTACTAGGCGCCGGAATCGTCGGCGTCAGTACCGCACTGCACCTGCAGGCCCGAGGGCGCCAGGTAATCCTGATCGACCGCAACGCTCCAGGCAGTGGCACCAGCCATGGCAACGCCGGGCTGATCGAGCGATCCAGCGTGATTCCCTATGCCTTCCCCAGGCAGTGGGGCGCGCTGTTGCGTTATGGCCTGAACCGTCAGCCAGACGTGCGCTACAACCTGCTGCATCTGCCCAAGGCGGCGTCATGGCTGATGCGCTACTGGCACCAGTCGGCACCGGCGCGCCTTGCCGGGGCAGCGGCCGACATGCTGCCGCTGGTGCAGCGCAGTGTCGTAGAGCACGATGCGCTGGTTCACGCGGCCGGCCTTGAAGGGCTGATCCAAGCCAAAGGCTGGATCGAGGTGTATCGCGACCCTTGGCTGTTCGAACAGGCAAAGGCTGAGCTCAAAGGGCTGGCCCGTTATGGCTTGCAGTATGAAATCCTCGAGCGCGGCCAACTCCAGGCCCGCGAGGATGCACTTGGCAGTACGGCGGTCGGCGGTATCCACTGGCTGGACCCCAAGACCGTCACCAACCCAGGCGCCCTCACCCGAGGCTACGCCGCCCTCTTCACCCAGCGCGGTGGGCAATTCTTGCATGGCGATGCGCGCAGCCTGCGCCAGGTCGCCGGCCACTGGCAGGTCGACAGCCAGCGCGGGCCGATCACTGCACATGAGGTGGTAGCGTGCCTCGGCCCTCAGTCCCGAGCGCTTTACCACCAGCTGGGCTACCGGATTCCGCTGGGCATAAAGCGCGGCTACCACATGCACTATGGCACCCGTGACGGCGGTAAGTTGTTGCATTCAATTTGCGATACACAAGGCGGCTATGTACTGGCGCCCATGGCCCAAGGCGTGCGCCTGACCACCGGCATCGAGTTCGCCGCCAGCGACGCGCCGGGCAACGAAATTCAGCTCCAGCGCTGCGAGGCCCTGGCCCGCAAGCTGTTCCCCGCCCTCGGTGAGCGCTTGGACGACAAACCTTGGCTCGGCCGCCGGCCATGCTTGCCTGACATGCGCCCAGTGATAGGCCCAGCGCATCGACACCCAGGGCTGTGGTTCAACTTCGGCCACGCCCATCACGGCCTCACACTCGGCCCAGTCAGCGGCCGCTTGGTGGCCGAGCTCGTCACTGGCGAACACCCTTTTACCGACCCTGCGCCCTACAGCGCTGCGCGTTTCGACTGATATCCAGCGGAAGACCAACAACATGACCGCCCCAATGAGCGTTGCCAGCCCGGCGCCGGAACATGACCCACGCCGGGAGCTTATTCGCATCGAGCGCCTGAACAAGCACTATGGCGCCTTCCATGTGCTGCGCGATATCGACCTGCGCGTGCGCGAAGGCGAGCGTATTGTTCTGTGTGGCCCGTCTGGTTCGGGTAAGTCGACCCTGATCCGCTGCATCAATCGCCTGGAAATCGCCGAGCAAGGTAGCATCCGGGTTGCCAACACCGACCTGGCTGCCAATACCCGCCAGGCAGCTCAGGTGCGTAGCGAAATCGGCATGGTGTTCCAGCACTTCAATTTGTTCCCGCACCTGAGCGTGCTGGACAACTGCCTGCTGGCCCCCACCAGCGTGCGTGGCCTGTCGCGCAAGGATGCCGAGGAGCTGGCTTATCATTACCTGAGCAAAGTCGGTATCCAGAGCCAGGCTAACAAGTACCCAAGCCAATTGTCGGGCGGCCAACAGCAGCGGGTGGCGATTGCCCGTGCGCTGTGCATGAAACCGCGCATCATGCTGTTCGATGAACCCACTTCTGCGCTCGACCCGGAAATGGTCGCCGAGGTACTGGAGGTGCTGGTGCAACTGGCCGGCTCCGGGATGACCATGCTCTGCGTTACCCATGAAATGGGCTTCGCTCGGCAGGTAGCGGAGCGGGTGCTGTTTCTAGAGGGTGGTCAAATCATCGAAGACAGCCCGCCGCAAGAATTCTTCAATCAACCACGCACCCCACGAGCCAAGGCATTCCTCGCTCAGATCCTGCACTGAAGCGCAGATTATTGCAGCGCTGCAATGAGCCAACTGCATCGTTAAATATAATTGACCTCGCCCCCTGCCAAACCCTTGCCGGGTAAGGCTCGCAAGGAGGCAAGCCCCCATGATTCGGGGGCCTGAACGCGTTTGACTCGTTTGACATATCGAACGGCTCTGGCAAGCTATCGACAAGCCCCGACCGGATTCGCCCAGTGACGAGCCGGCAGTGCTCGGGACTTCAGGCAGCACACCCAGGCCACAGGCCGTGCACCTGCACAACAACGACAGGCAGAGCCCTGTCATAAGGTGACATATGTCCAACAGCAACATTGGCAACAAGCAACCTTCCCTGCGCAAACCCGTCGTTCTGATGACCATGGGCAGCCAAGAGCGCAAAGGCCATGACTATCAGGTCATGACTCATAAATACATCACTCCGCTGGTCGACTTCGCCGACTGCGTCCCGGTTCTGGTGCCCACCTGCTGCGGCATCGACGACCTGGAGACCTATCTGGACATGGCCGACGGTGTGTACCTGACCGGTGCCGGCAGTAATATCGACCCGGCGCTGTATGGCCAGGAAAACGAAACACCCGGTAAAGGCCAGGACAAGAACCGCGACCTGTTCGACATCCCGCTGGTCAAGGCAGCCCTCAAGCGCGGCCTGCCGATCTTCGGCATCTGCCGTGGTATGCAGGAAATCAACGTTGCCTTGGGCGGCGACATTTACCAGAAGGTCTATGCCGAGCCTGGCTTCAACGACCACCGAGAAAACCCGCAAGACCCTGTGGATGTGCAGTACGCACAAGTGCATGGGGTGAAGATCAAGCCGGGCAGCTGGCTGCGCGAAACCCTGGGTGCCGACGAGATTCGCGTGAACTCACTGCACGGCCAGGGTTTGCGCAACCTGGGTGCAGGCATCGAGCCGATCGCCCATGCCGAAGACGGCCTGGTCGAGGCAATCCACGCACCGAGCATCTCGCCTTTCCTGTTTGCCGTACAGTGGCACCCGGAATGGCAGGCGGCGCAAAACCCTGATTCGATCAAGATCTTCCAGGCTTTCGGTGATGCCTGCCGCGCGCAAGTGCGCAAAAGCCAGCTCAAGCGCCAACAGGCTGCCTGACACTCTTTTCCAGCTTCGTTAGCTTTGATCGCGGGGCGGCGCAACGTCGCCCCCGTTTCTTCGGTCACCCTCTGCTGGTCCCAGAACACTTCCCGTAGGAACGGGCGGCGGGCTTGCGCCTGTCTCCGCGATCGTTTTTGAACACCACCAAGAGATACGATGACAAGCCTGCAGCTGAGCGGCGTTCAGGCTGCCATCAGGTCATCCAGCACCAGTAATGCCCCGTTGGCCGTTTTATCCATCCCACCAATATCCCTGACACTATCCCTCTGGAAAATGGTTTGTCCGCGTAGAGGCCAGTAACTCCCTGGGCTCCCTGTTACGCTGCGAAAATATTCTGCAAAGGGGACTAGTCATCCGCGAGGTTGTACGATAACTTACCTCCAACGCAAAACAACACCCTCACCCAAGCGCCTTAGGATGCCTACAACAATGAATCCACAAGAACTCAAATCCATCCTCTCTCACGGCCTGCTTTCCTTCCCGGTCACCGACTTCAACGCTCAAGGCGATTTCAACCAAGCCAGCTACATCAAACGCCTGGAGTGGCTGGCCCCGTACGGTGCCAGCGCACTCTTCGCCGCAGGTGGTACGGGTGAGTTCTTCTCCCTGGCCGCCAGCGAGTACAGCCAGGTGATCAAGACCGCGGTCGACACCTGCGCCAAGTCGGTACCCATCCTCGCCGGCGTAGGCGGCTCCACCCGCCAGGCCATCGAGTACGCACAAGAAGCCGAGCGCCTGGGTGCCAAGGGCCTGCTGCTGCTGCCTCATTACCTCACCGAAGCCAGTCAGGACGGTGTCGCCGCGCACGTCGAGGCAGTGTGCAAATCGGTCAACATCGGGGTAGTGGTGTACAACCGCAACGTCTGCCGGCTCAATGCCAGCCTCCTGGAACAGCTGGCCGAGCGCTGCCCGAACCTGATCGGCTACAAGGACGGCCTGGGTGATATCGAGCTGATGGTGTCGATCCGTCGCCGCCTGGGTGATCGCTTCAGCTACCTGGGCGGCCTGCCGACTGCCGAGGTCTACGCAGCCGCCTACAAGGCACTGGGTGTTCCGGTTTATTCTTCGGCAGTGTTCAACTTCATCCCCAAGACCGCGATGGACTTCTACCACGCCATCGCCCGTGACGATCACGCCACCGTGGCCAAGTTGATTGACGACTTCTTCTTGCCGTACCTGGATATTCGCAACCGTAAAGCCGGCTACGCCGTGAGCATCGTCAAGGCCGGGGCCAAGATTGCCGGTTACGATGCAGGCCCAGTACGCACACCGCTGACCGACCTCACCGGCGAAGAGTACGAGATGCTTGCCGCATTGATGGACAAGATGGGCCCGCAATAAGCGTGCTCTGCGGCCTGCCATTGCCGCCTCCGGAGTGGGCTGCCCCACTCCGGCTACAACTCGTGAGCCCGCACAAAAATAACTAGTGGGAGTGATGCCAGCATGCAAGCGACTAAAAAGACGCATGTGCGCTACCTGATCCTGTTCATGCTGTTCCTGGTGACCACGATCAACTACGCAGACCGTGCAACCATCGCCATTGCAGGCTCCAGCCTGCAGAAAGACCTCGGCATCGATGCCGTCACCCTCGGGTATATTTTCTCCGCCTTCGGATGGGCGTACGTGGCCGGGCAGATCCCCGGCGGCTGGCTGCTGGACCGCTTCGGTTCGAAGAACGTCTACGCCTTCAGCATTTTCACCTGGTCGCTGTTCACCCTGCTGCAGGGCTTTGTCGGCGGTCTGCCAGTTGCATGGGCAGTGGTGACCTTGTTTACCTTGCGCTTTCTCGTCGGCTTTGCCGAAGCCCCCTCGTTCCCCGGCAACGCCCGGGTCGTCGCGGCTTGGTTCCCGACCCAAGAACGCGGAACGGCTTCGGCGATCTTCAATTCAGCGCAGTATTTCGCCACCGCACTGTTTGCCCCGATCATGGGCTGGATAGTCTTCAGTTTCGGTTGGGAACATGTGTTCGTGGTCATGGGGGCGCTGGGGATCCTGTTTTCCATGGTATGGCTCAAGACCATCTACAACCCGCGTCAGCACCCGCGCATCAGCCAAAGCGAACTGGACCACATCGAGCAAAACGGCGGCCTGGTCGACATGGACCAGAAGCGTGGTAACAGCGGCCCCAAATGGGGCTACATCAAGCAATTGCTGACCAGCCGCATGTTGCTTGGGGTGTACCTGGGCCAGTACTGCATCAACGCCATCACTTACTTCTTCCTTACCTGGTTCCCTGTCTATCTGGTTCAGGAACGGGGCATGACCATCCTCAAAGCGGGCTTTATCGCCTCGCTGCCAGCGATCTGCGGCTTTATAGGGGGCGTGCTGGGCGGAGTCATCTCGGACTGGCTGCTGCGTCGCGGCAACTCGCTGACCTTCTCGCGCAAGCTGCCAATCGTCTGTGGCTTGCTACTGTCCACCACCATGGTTTTCTGCAATTACGTGGATACCGAATGGATGGTGGTGGGTTTCATGACCCTGGCGTTCTTCGGCAAGGGTATCGGGGCGCTGGGCTGGGCGGTGGTGGCAGATACTTCACCCAAGCAGATCGCCGGGCTTTCGGGAGGGCTGTTCAACACCTTCGGCAATATTGCCTCGATCACTACGCCCATCGTTATCGGCTACATCATCAGCGCCACAGGTTCGTTCAAGTGGGCCTTGGTGTATGTGGGTGCCAATGCGCTGGTGGCGGTCTTCAGCTATCTGGTGATCGTCGGCCCGATCAAGCGTATCGAGTTGCGCGAAGATGCACCGCTTTCCAATTCTGAGCCAAGCGCTAGCAGCAAGCTGGCCACCTCGCAGCACTGAGTGATCACGCCCGTGCCGGCAATGCCGAAACGGGCGGATGTACAAAAAGCCTGAGAATCCGACAAGTAGGGCCCAAACATGCAGTTGATCGAACATTCCGATTCGCCCCGCTACGTACGCCTGCACGAGAACGATAACGTCGTGGTCGTAGTGAACGACGGTGGCCTAGGTGAAGGGGCACGGTTCGCCGATGGCCTGACGCTGATCGAAGCTGTACCACAAAGCCACAAGGTTGCGACCGTAACCATCGCTAAGGGTGAGGCGGTGCGACGTTACGGGCAAGTCATCGGCTACGCGCTGGAAGACCTGCGCCAGGGCAGTTGGGTGCAGGAAAGCCAACTGGCAATGCCTGCTGCACCGGAGCTCGATAGCCTGCCGCGCTGCGACGCAGTCCCGGCTGCCCTGCCGCCACTAGAGGGCTTCACCTTCGAAGGCTTTCGCAACGCCGACGGCACTGTCGGCACCCGCAACATCCTTGGCATCACCACCACTGTGCAATGCGTAACCGGCGTGCTGGAGCACGCGGTCAAACGTATCCGCAGCGAACTGCTGCCCAAGTATCCCAACGTCGACGACGTGGTAGCCATCACCCACAGTTACGGTTGCGGCGTGGCAATCAACGCGCGCGATGCGTACATCCCGATCCGCACTGTGCGCAACCTGGCGCGCAACCCCAACCTGGGAGGCGAAGCGCTGGTAATCAGCCTGGGCTGCGAAAAGCTCCAGGCCGGGCAGGTCATGCACGATGGCGACCCTTCGGTTGACCTAAGTGAACCGTGGCTGTATCGCTTGCAGGACGCCACCCTTGGCTTCAGCGAAATGATCGAACAGATCATGGGCCTGGCCGACACCCGCCTGAAAAAACTCGACCAACGCCGCCGCGAAACCGTCCCGGCCAGCGAATTGATTCTTGGCATGCAGTGCGGTGGCAGCGACGCCTTCTCCGGCATTACCGCCAACCCGGCGCTGGGCTTTGCCGCCGACCTGCTGGTGCGTGCAGGCGCCACAGTACTGTTCTCGGAAGTGACCGAGGTGCGTGATGCCATCTACATGCTCACTTCCCGCGCCGAGAACCAAGAAGTCGCCGCCGCCTTGGTACGCGAGATGGACTGGTACGACCGTTACCTGCAACAAGGTGCGGCAGACCGTAGCGCCAACACCACGCCGGGCAACAAGAAAGGCGGCCTGTCGAATATCGTCGAGAAGTCCCTCGGTTCGATCGTCAAATCTGGCAGCGGCGCCATCCAGGGCGTCCTTGGCCCAGGCGAGCGGGTCAACCGCAAGGGCCTGATCTTCTGCGCCACCCCGGCCAGCGACTTTGTCTGCGGCACCCTGCAACTGGCTGCTGGCATGAACCTGCATGTATTCACCACTGGCCGTGGCACGCCGTATGGCTTGGCCATGGCGCCCGTGGTCAAGGTCTGTACCCGTACCGAACTGGCTCAGCGCTGGCCCGATTTGATCGACATAGACGCAGGCAGCATCGCCAGCGGTCGCTCGACCATCGAAACCCTGGGCTGGGAGCTGTTCCACTGCTACCTGGACGTTGCCAGCGGCCGTAAGCAGACCTGGGCTGAACAACACCGCCTGCATAACGACATCACCTTGTTCAATCCGGCACCCATTACCTGATATCCCTAGGAGACCCACATGCCAGAGATCCTCGGCCACAATTTCATCGCAGGTCAACGCAGCGCCGCCGGCCCGCAACGCTTGCAAAGCCTGGACGCCACCACCGGCGAGGCCCTGCCTTACAGCTTTGCCCAAGCCACTGACGGCGAAGTCGATCAGGCCGCTAACGCTGCCAAAGCCGCTTTTGCTGAGTTCCGCCAACTGAGCCCGACGCGGCGCGCCGAATTCCTCGAAGCGATCGCCGCCGAACTGGACGAGCTCGATGACAGTTTCGTCGCCATCGTCTGCCGCGAAACTGCCCTTCCAGCCGCTCGCATCCAGGGCGAGCGCGGCCGCACCAGCGGCCAAATGCGCCTGTTCGCCCAAGTGCTACGCCGCGGGGACTTCCTCGGGGCTCGGATCGACCTGGCCCTGCCTGAGCGCAAGCCGCTGCCACGGGTCGACCTACGTCAGATGCGCATTGGTGTCGGGCCTGTCGCGGTATTCGGCGCCAGCAACTTCCCGTTGGCCTTCTCCACCGCCGGTGGTGATACCGCAGCCGCCTTTGCCGCCGGTTGCCCGGTGGTTTTCAAGGCCCACAGCGGCCACATGGCCACCGCAGACCTGGTGGGCACGGCGATCATCCGCGCCGCCGAGCGCACCGGCATGCCCCAAGGCGTGTTCAATATGATCTTCGGCAGCCGTGTTGGCGAAACGCTCGTGAAGCACCCGGCCATCCAGGCCGTAGGCTTCACCGGCTCGTTGAACGGGGGTGACGCGTTGTGTCGCATGGCTGCAGAACGCCCACAGCCGATTCCGGTGTTCGCCGAAATGTCGAGCATCAACCCGGTGATCATCCTGCCCGGTGCCCTGGCCAAGCGTGGCGAAGCCATCGCGGGTGAATTGGCAGGCTCTGTGTGCATGGGCGCAGGCCAGTTCTGCACCAACCCAGGGATGGTAATCGGCCTGAGCTCGCCACAGTTCAGTCAACTGCTGACGAATCTGGGGCAGCAGCTGGATGCCCAAGCCGGCCAGACCATGCTCAATGCTGGCGGCCTGCGAAGCTACGTAGGCGGGTTGGAGCATTTGCAAGCCCATGCCGGCATCCAGCATCTGGCTGGTCAAGCCCAGGAAGGCAGTCAGGCCCGCGCGCAACTCTTCAAAGCTGATGCCAGCCTGCTGATCAACGCCGATCCGCTGCTGCAGGAAGAAGTGTTCGGCCCGACCACCGTTGCTGTGGAGGTTCAGGACGACGACCAGTTGCGCGCCGCACTGCTCGGGCTGCGTGGCCAGCTTACCGCCACATTGATCGGCGAGGCTGAAGACTTCGAGGCATATGCCTGGCTGGTGCCTTTGCTAGAGGAAAAAGTCGGCCGCATTCTAATCAACGGATACCCGACCGGCGTTGAAGTCTGCGACGCGATGGTGCATGGCGGCCCTTACCCGGCTACCTCCGATGCCCGCGGCACGTCGGTTGGCACCCTGGCCATCGACCGCTTCCTGCGCCCGGTGTGCTATCAGAACTACCCGCAGGCGTTGCTGCCCGAAGCACTGCGCGACAGCAACCCGCTTGGGCTGCGCCGCTTGGTCAACGGGCAGTGGAGCGAAGGCTCGATTTAAAGGCTCTGAAACGCGCACGCTCCGCACGTGCGCTAACGCTGCTCAGTGAACTAGGGGGGTCGCTTTGCGGCCCTTTGCCTGCCTAAGGCTGAGTACAAGGTCCGAGCAGGCCTTGGATTGACAGCATTATGCGGGCGTTTCCAGCATCAACCTGCTACAGAGTGGGGTGCGTGCGGATTTACCCGCGAAGAGACCGGAACAAGCTCTTGAGCAATCAGGCCCCTTGCGCCTCGGCTTGCTCATGGGCCTGACGCAAACGCTCGCGACTATTGCTCAGATGCATGCGCATGGCCATTTTCGCCCCTTCGCTGTCGCGCCGCGAGATGCTTTCATAGATCGCTTCATGTTCATGCATCAGTCGGCTCATGTAGTGGGCCTGGTCGTCGTGGGCCAAACGTGCCGAATTCAACCGGGTACGCGGAATGATACTGGTGCCCAAGTGGTTGAGAATATCAGCGAAGTAATGGTTGCCGCTGGCCTGGGCAATACGTAAATGGAACTGGAAGTCTGCCGACACCGCATCGTTGGCGTGGGCAGCACCTTCGTTGAGTTCGTCCAGCGCCGCGCGCATACCCGCCAGTTCTTCATCGCTGCGCCGCTGTGCCGCAAGGCCCGCCGCTTCGATTTCCAGGGCGATGCGCAGCTCCAGCACCGCCAGCACCTCGCGCAAGGTAACCACGGTCGCCGGGTCGATTCGAAAGCCGCCAGTCGCTGGTGCATCCAGCACGAAGGTGCCGATACCGTGTCGCGTCTCGACCTGCCCCGCCGCCTGCAGCCGGGAGATCGCCTCACGCACCACGGTGCGGCTGACACCCTCCTCGGCCATGATCTGCGATTCGGTCGGTAGCTTGTCGCCGCGCTTGAGTTGGCCGCTGCGAATGCGCTCGGTCAGCACCGTGACCAGTTCCTGAGCCAGACTGCGCGGCTTGCGCCGGGTCCTAGCCTGTACCTGCTGCTCTGTCATGCCGTGTATTTCACCTTGAAAGACAGCGCCCATGATAGCGCAAGCAGTTGTACGATCACATACACCCTATGCGGTATTTCACGCTCGCGCTGTAAGTCTGCAGATTACCCTGCACAACCCCCGGCTGCGCGCAGCTCCACATCTCAGCGCCTTTTGAAGGGCGCGAGACAAAGCTCCGCAACTTATCTATCGTGTGCGCTTTCCATGGAAGGAAGCAATGCGCATGAAACCACTCGACCGTGCCCTGCTCACCTGCGCGGTGATCATCCCGTTCTGGTTGTTGATAGGTGTCTGGCTCACCGCACTGGCCTATCCGGGGTATGATCATTTGCATCATGCCATGAGCCAACTGGGTGCTACCGGCGCACCAACCCAGCGTTGGTCTGCGTGGGTGAACAACTTTCCACTCGCCGTACTATTTACCTGCTGCGCATTCGGGCTGGCCCGGCAATGGCGCCACTCGAAGTTGGCCATGCTGAGTGCGGCACTCGTTTTCTTACACGGTGTAGGCAGCCTCGGTACTGGGGTTTTCGCTTGCGACGAAGGCTGCGCTCCCACCGTCCCCTCGCATGCTCAACAAATTCATAACCTCAGCGGTTTGCTGATGTTCCTATCGTTGACGCTAGCCTGCGCAATCTGGGTAAGGCTCGGCAAGAGATTGGCCGCTGCGCCTGCTTTGAGCCGGTTGTCTCTGTTCTGCCTGATAGCCGCCTTGGTGACAGCAGCGCTGATGGCCCAAGCAGCACAAAACGGCCATCTATTCGGTTTGTATCAACGGCTCAACTATGGCGTGTCGGTAATGTGGGTGGCGGCGCTTGCGCTGTGGACCCTGCGCCAGGCACCACCCATGGGCTTGCACCCGGTGACTTGATGGGAAAATGCTGGCCCCCAGGTTGCGCAAGCACAGGCAAACTCCTTTGATCTTCAGATGCTTAGGACAGCAACATGCGACCCATTCGAGCTACAGTAGCCGTCTTCTCACTCACCGCCTTGGCCTTCGGCGCACACGCCAAGCCGCTTGATCAGAACGACCGCAAAGTGTGTGGTTGGGGCTCGCAAATCGCCGCCGAAGCCCAGCAGGCGAAGCTTTCGGGTGTGACACTGTACGCCACCCGCAAGAAGCTGCAGGTCCGACGCTTCGCCAAACC
>NZ_JBJJLN010000037.1:0-45342 GCF_046230725.1 Pseudomonas sp. KCJK9000
ACTAAGACTTACAGGAAGCTGTAAGTGTAGTTCACGATGAAGCGAGTCTGGTCCTGATCGGCAGAGGACTCACCCTGACCACGGAACACGCCCTGGCGCAGGCTGAAGCCAAGGCCTTTGAGGGTGCCTTGCTGAACGGTGTAGTCGATGCGCGCATCACGTTCCCACTCGTTGTAGGTGCCGTGGCCGGACTTGTAACGGATGTCATCACCGCGCAGGTACGAAACCGAGGCCTTCAGGCCTGGTACGCCCAGCGAGGCGAAGTCATAGGCGTATTGACCGAAGTTGGTGTTCTCGCCAGCACGGGCGAACTGGTTGATCATGCTGTCGGTGAACAGGTAGAAGCTGGAACCGCCAGCGCCTTCGCCACGGCCGTTGCCGTCAACTACGTTACCCTGGTTCAGCCAGACGAAACCGCCGTCATCGCTGACTTGCTGACGACCCAGCATGAGCGAGTGACCGCCCAAGGTGTAGGTGAACATGGCAGTCCAGGTCTTGTTGTCGACCTTGCCATTGTTCTTGGCATAACCACCGTTGTTGTTGAAGTTGTAGCCGCCGCCGTGGCCGTTGTTACCGTCGCTGCTGCTGTCGAAGTAGCGCAGGTCGGTCTTGAACGACTGGTTGTCAGCGATCTTGAAGATGTGGGTCGCACCCAGGAAGTGCTGCTTGTAGAAGTCTTCCAGGTTCGAGTAGTAGTACTGCAGGGTCAGGTCTGGAGTGAGCTTGTAGTCCAGGCCGCCATAGCGGAACTTGTTGCTGTCGGCAGTGGCACCAGCGATCGACAGGCCAGTACGGTTGCTCGAAGCACGGCCCATGGCGTGAGTCAGCTGACCGGCGTTGATGGTCAGGTTGTCGATTTCCTTCGACTGGATGGTGCCACCCTCGAAGGTTTGTGGCAGCAGTCGACCGTCGTTGGCCACCAGGATCGGCAGGTTAGGGGCCAGGGCGCTACCGTAGTGAACTTCGGTCTTGGAGAAGCGAGCCTTGGCGTTGGCACCGGCACGTGCCCACTGGCTTACCGCCGAACCGTCGGTATCGCTTGGGAAGAAGGAGCTGTTGTCGGGGTGCTTACCGCGACCGCCGTCCAGGTGAATACCCCAAAGGGCCTGGGCATCGACACCGAAACCAACAGTGCCTTGAGTGAAACCGGAGATGTAGTCGAGCTTGAAGCCCTGACCCGACTCACGGTTATCGGCACCACCTTCACGGTTGTCACCGTTGAAATACATGGTACGCGAGCTCACCGACAGCTTGCTGTCTTCTACGAAACCGGCGGCACCTGCTGCTTGGGCGAAAACCCCCACTGCCACGGCCAGAGCCAGGCTGGACTTGTACATGTTTTGCTCCTCTACGTTCTAATTCTTGTGTATCACTGGCGGCAGGGTCTTGTGCCCCGCTCGGCCGTGGATGGGCGATTAGCCCCAAACCGTGACCGTTTAGTCAATAGTTTCTAAACATTTCTCGACTTTGGTCTAAGACGGCCCTGCGCTACAGGATAATGACAATCCTATAAATCCAAAATGACCGTTTTGTGAATTTGTAAGATTATTACGGAATATCAAAGGAACCAATCCTACAAAAAGTTGTATCGTCGCCTTCAACCATATCTTTAGGTTATTTGCAAACGTTTGCTGACCAGCGCGCAGTCTTTCCATAGGCGGTGAAGGAACAGGAGCCTAGCAGCGCATTTGCATTGCGCCACTGCCGTTGGGCGTAAAGCGATTGCCTCCTAAGCTAATTCTAAAAGGTTATTTATATTTGATTTCTTAGATCATTTAGTCTTTTCGTCATTCAGCTCATTCTTTGCCCGACGAGAGGTCCTTCATGATCCCGCATGCTCCGCTGCGCCTGTTCGCTGCCATCGCTGTGGTTGGCGCCACCTGGCCGGTTCAGGCCGCCGACCTTACCGTTGCCTACCAGACCACCGTCGACCCAGCCAAGGTTGCCCAGGTCGATGGGGACTACGAAAAAGCCAGCAAAACCAGTATCGACTGGCGCAAGTTCGATAACGGCGCAGATGTGATAACCGCTGTGGCCAGCGGCGACGTGCAGATCGGCTACCTCGGCTCCAGCCCATTGGCCGCCGCGGCCACCCGCAAGCTGCCAGTCGAAACCTTCCTCATCGCTACCCAGATCGGTGCCGGCGAGGCCCTGGTGGCCCGCGACGGTATTCAGACCCCACAAGATTTGATTGGCAAGAAAGTCGCCGTGCCGTTCGTCTCCACCGGCCACTACAGCCTGCTCGCCGCGCTGAAGAACTGGAACATCGACCCGTCCAAGGTGCAGATCCTCAACCTCGCACCACCGGCGATCATCGCCGCCTGGAAGCGCGGCGACATCGATGCCACTTACGTGTGGGACCCTGCCCTGGGTGTGGCCAAGGAAAACGGCAAGGTGCTGATCACCTCGGGTGATCTGGCCAAGAAGGGCGCGCCGACCTTCGATGCCTGGATCGTGCGCAAAGACTTCGCCGCCAAGCATCCCGATGTGGTCAAGGCATTCGCCAAGGTCACCCTGGACGCCTATGCCGACTATCGCAAAGACCCCAGAGCGTGGCTGGCCAACCCGGACAACGTGGCCAAGCTGGCCAAGCTGTCCGGCGCCAAACCTGCGGATATCCCGGTGCTGCTGCAAGGCAACGTCTACCCGCTGGCCGCCGACCAGGCCAAAGAGCTGGGCGCACCGACCACTCAAGCGCTGACCGATACGGCTACCTTCCTCAAACAGCAAGGCAAGGTCGAAGCAGTGCTACCCGACTACTCGCCCTACGTCAGCGCGCAGTACATCCCGCAGTAAGACTGCAACCACACGGAGCCTGCCATGGCCTTGCTAGAGCTGGAGCGCATCAGCGCACAGTACCCCGGCGCCACCTCCCCGGTGCTGGCCGATATCAACCTAAGCCTGGGGCCACGCCAACTGCTGGTGGCCCTGGGACCATCGGGCAGCGGCAAAACCTCGCTGCTCAACCTTATCGCCGGCTTCGTTAGCCCCAGCGCTGGGCGCATCACCCTTGATGGCGCACCGGTACAAGGCCCCGGGGCCGAGCGGGGCGTGGTGTTTCAGGACGACGCCTTGCTGCCGTGGCAGAACGTGTTGGGCAATGTTGCCTTCGGCCTGGAGCTGGCCGGTGTACCACGCGCCGAGCGCGAGGCCAAAGCCCGCGAAATGTTGACCCTGGTGGACCTCGACGGCTTCGCCGATAGGCGCATCTGGCAGTTGTCCGGCGGCCAGAAACAGCGTGTTGGCTTGGCCCGTGCGCTGGCCGCCGACCCGCGCGTGCTGTTGATGGACGAACCCTTCGGCGCCCTCGATGCCTTCACCCGTGAACAGATGCAAGAGCTGCTGCTGCAGGTTTGGCAGCGCACCGCCAAGCCGGTTTTCCTGATTACCCACGACATCGAAGAGGCGGTGTTCCTGGCCACCGAGCTGGTGCTGCTGGCGCCCAACCCTGGGCGTGTGGTCGAGCGCCTGCAACTGGATTTCGGCCAGCGCTACGCGGCTGGGGAGTCGGCTCGGGCCATCAAGTCCGACCCAGCTTTCATCGAAACGCGCGAGCACGTTCTGGCCCGCGTGTTCTCCCAACGCCAAAGCCTGCAGGAGCGCCCATGAGCAGCCTGGATCTGCCGATTGCCGGCAAACACACTTCCCATAAACGCCCGGCGCATAAGGCTAGGCCCTGGCTGTCAACCCGCTGGATCAGCAGCCTGACCCTGGCCAGCCTACTGCTTGTATGGTGGCTGGTGACGGCAGCAGGATGGGTCGAGCCGCTGTTCCTGCCCTCCCCTGGGGACATCGCGGCCAAGGCCTGGGGCCTGCTCACCCAAGGCTACATGGACGCAAGCCTGTGGCAGCACCTGGGTGCCAGCCTCGGCCGTATCGGCCTGGCCCTTGCTGCAGCGACCTTGACCGCCATCCCGGTGGGCATCGCCATCGGCTACAACCGTGTGGCGCGGGGGATTCTCGACCCACTGATCGAGTTCTACCGGCCCATTCCCCCGCTGGCCTACCTGCCACTGATCGTTATCTGGTGCGGCATCGGCGAGTTGTCCAAGGTGCTGCTGATCTATTTGGCGATATTCGCGCCCATCGCGATTGCCACGGCCACCGGCGTGCGCACGGTAGACCCCGCTAAGCTGCGGGCGGCGCAATCGCTGGGCGCCACCCCCACACAACTGATTCGCCACGTGATCCTGCCTAGCGCCCTGCCAGACATTCTGACTGGCATCCGGATCGGCCTGGGGGTCGGTTGGTCGACCTTGGTCGCCGCCGAGCTGATCGCCGCCACCAGCGGCCTGGGCTTTATGGTGCAGTCGGCGGCGCAGTTCCTGGTCACTGACGTTGTGGTGCTGGGCATTCTGTTGATCGCCCTGATCGCCTTCGCCCTTGAAATGGGCCTGCGCGCCCTGCAACGCAAGCTGGTGCCCTGGCATGGGCAGAACCACTGAGCATCCGACTGACCACGCCGGCAACCCGGCGCCTGATTGAAGAGACCGCCATGAGCCTGACCATTACCCCACTCAGCCCTGCGCTCGGCGCGCAAATCAGCGGCGTGGACATCAGCCGCGACATCACTGACCCACAGCGAGATGCCATCGCGCAGGCGCTGCTTGAGCATCAGGTACTGTTCTTTCGCGATCAGCCGCTCACCCCAGAGCAACAGGCACGGTTCGCCGCATACTTTGGCGACCTGCACATTCACCCGATCTACCCCAACGTGCCAGAGACGCCCCAGGTGCTGATCCTCGATACGGCGGTCACGGACGTGCGTGACAATGCGGTCTGGCATACCGACGTAACGTTTCTGCCGACCCCGGCACTGGGTGCGGTGCTCAGCGCCAAACACCTGCCGGCCTATGGCGGCGACACGCTTTGGGCCAGCGGTATTGCAGCGTTCGAAGCACTTTCGGCGCCACTGCGCGAAATGCTCGATGGCCTGAGCGCCACCCATGACTTCACCAAGTCATTTCCGCTGGAGCGCTTCGGTACCACGGCACAAGACCTGGCCCGCTGGGAGGCCACGCGGCGCAACAACCCGCCGTTGTCGCACCCGGTGGTGCGCACGCACCCGGTCAGCGGGCGCAAAGCG
Organism: Pseudomonas sp. KCJK9000; assembly: GCF_046230725.1. Classification (NCBI taxonomy): domain Bacteria; kingdom Pseudomonadati; phylum Pseudomonadota; class Gammaproteobacteria; order Pseudomonadales; family Pseudomonadaceae; genus Pseudomonas; species Pseudomonas sp. KCJK9000. The sequence continues at coordinate 5,087 of NZ_JBJJLN010000037.1, forward strand.
TTGTTCGTCAATGAGGGGTTCACCACGCGCATCAACGAATTGAGCGAAACGGAGAGCGAGGCGCTGCTGCGACTGCTGTTCGCCCATGCAACACGGCCGGAATTCAGCATTCGCTGGCGTTGGCAAAAGAATGACATGGCGTTCTGGGACAACCGCGTGACCCAGCATTTCGCTGTGGATGACTACCGGCCTCAGCGCAGGGTGATGCACCGAGCGACCATACTGGGGGATGCGCCTTTCTGAGACATCCTGCTCGGGCCCTTTCGAGGGTGAACCCGCGAAAGGGCCCGAGCAGATGACTACCTGACCAGATGCAAGAACTGCATGTGCCGTTCGTACTGGTCAAGGATGTCGTTGATGATCTGCTCCTTGCTGTAGCCGACCAGGTCATAGTTCTGGCTGCCTTCGCTCAGATGCACCTCGGCACGGTAGTAGCGGCGGTTCTTGAGCTCCTGCGAGCCCAGCCCACCCAGCGCGAACGACGGGGTGAAATAGCCGCGCATCTGCACCTGATAGATGAACGGCTGCTCCTCGCCATGGCCCACTTTCAGGCTGACATTGTCATGGCTCGGGTCGTCCTGGGTCACCAGCACCAGCCCCTTCTGCTCGAACACCTCGCGCACATCGGCAATCGCCGGGCGCACCACATCGTCCATGAAGCGGTACACCTCATCGCGCGAGGGGAAGTGCACTGCCTGGCTCAGGCGCTGGCGCCAGCCACCGCGGCCACGGCGGGACTGGGCGAACGGTGCCAACGAATGCATCTGCGCGATCTGCCTCTGGCTCTCGAGGTAGAAGGCCTTGTGCAGCCCCCACATCATGCACAGCAGAATCAGCGAGAACGGCAACGAGGTCAGTACCACCGCCGATTTCAGCGAATCGATGCTGCCGGCGAACAACAGGCCGCTGGTGATCAATGCGGTCATCGCGCCCCAGAAAATCCGCAGCCAGTTCGGCCCGTCTTCGTCAGCGTTGCCGCCTTTGGCTGACAGGGTCGACAGCACCACGGTGCCCGAGTCGGCCGATGTGACGAAGAACACGAAGCTGATGAACACCGTGACGGCGATCACCGTCTTGCTCCAGGGGTAGGTTTCCAGCAGCAGGTACAGGCTCATCGACGGGTTGTCCAACGCCGACTGGCCAAGCGCGGTCATGCCGTGGTTGAGCACTTGGTCCAGCGCGCTGTTGCCGAAGATCGACATCCACGCCAGGGTAAAGCCCAGCGGAATCAGCAATACACCGAACACGAACTCGCGGATGGTACGGCCACGGGAGATACGCGCAATGAACAGCCCTACGAACGGAGCCCAGGCAATCCACCAGGCCCAGTAGAACACCGTCCAGCCGCCCAGCCAGTCACGCTGCTCGCCGTACGCGTACACATCGAAGCTTTTGCGCGGCAAGGCGCCGAGGTAGTCGCCAAGGTTCTGGATCAAGGTATTGAACAGGTGCTGGGTGGGCCCTGCGAACAATACGAACAACAGCAAGGCACAGGCCAGGAACAGGTTGATGTCGCTCATCACCCGCACGCCCTTTTCCACCCCAGCCACGGCGACCGCCACCGCCGCGCCCATCATCAATGCAATCAGCACCACCTGTACCCATTGGCTATGGCTAATGCCAAACAGGTAGTCGAGGCCGGCGTTCAGGTGCAGCACACCAAAGCCCATGTCGGCGCCCAAACCGAACACCGTAGCGATGATGCCGAAACCGTCCACGGCGTAGCCAATCGGCCCGTTGATGCGTTTACCGATCAGCGGATACAGCGCCGAGCGCAGGGCCAGCGGCAGGTTATGCCGATAGGCGAAATACGCCAGCGCCATGCCGACGAAGGCGAACACGCCCCAACCATGCAGGCCCCAGTGCAGGAACAGAATCTGCATCGCCTGACGCCCGGCTTCGGCCGTGCCACCTTCGCCTTGGGGCGGGGTAAGCATGTGGGTCAAGGGTTCGGATACGCAGAAGAAGAACAGCGTGATGCTGATGCCGGCGGCGAACAGCATGCCGGCCCAAGACAGGTAACTGAACTCAGGTTCGTCGTGGTCGGCACCGAGCTTGATCTTGCCGTAGCCCGACACCGCAGTGACCACGACGAATACCAAGTACAGGCTCATGGCAAGCATGTAGTACCAGCCGACCGTATTGGCCGCCCAGTTCTGCGCCGCCAGCAACCACTGGCCGGCAGCCTCGGGAAAGGCGATTACCACTAGGCCGAACAATAGAATGAACGTTGCCGCAAAGTAGAACACCGGCGGGTTCATGCGGATCTTGCCGTCGGCAAGGGATGGGGACGGTGCACTCATGCGTAAGGCACCTCGTCAATCGACGTGAGGTTCGGGATGAACGGGTTCAGCAAAGGAATCCTCCTGTTGAACACCGGCAGCGGACCAGCGTTTTTTTAATTGAACAAGCATTCAAGTTAAACATGGATCGCCGCTCAATGCGAACTGGGGCGCCGATTGGCACCCCATATGGGTCAATTTTTGACCTGGCAATCGAGCTGGAGGTTCGCTTGAGTGATGTTGCTTTCGGCCGGCACGCTGCGGGTCAGCCAGACGTTGCCGCCAATGGTCGAACCCTTGCCGATGGTGATCCGTCCAAGGATCGTCGCGCCGGCGTAGATCACCACGTCATCCTCGACAATTGGGTGACGCGCCAAGCCTTTGTGCAGCGTGCCCGACTCATCGCTGGGGAAGCGCTTGGCGCCCAGTGTCACCGCTTGGTAGATGCGCACCCGCTCACCGATGATCGCCGTTTCGCCAATCACCACGCCGGTACCATGGTCGATGAAGAAACTCGGGCCGATCTGGGCGCCTGGGTGGATATCGATGCCAGTCGCCGAATGTGCCAGCTCCGAGCTGATACGCGCCAGCAGCGGCAAACCGGCCTGGTAAAGGTAGTGGGCAAGGCGGTGGTGGATGATCGCCAGAATGCCGGGGTAGCACAGCAGTACTTCATCCACGCTGCGCGCGGCGGGGTCGCCGTGATACGCCGCCAGTACATCGGTATCGAGTAGCTCACGCAGGCCGGGCAAGGCCGCCGCGAAACCTTGAATCAAGTGTAGGGCCTGGGCATCGATGTCGTGCACTGGAGCTTTGCTCTGGCGCGCGGCGTAGCGCAGCTCTAGCCGCGCCTGCACCAGCAGCGCGGTAAGCGCCGTGTCGAGGGTATGGCCGACATAAAAGTCCTCGCTCTCTTCGCGAAGGTCGACCGGCCCCAAGCGCATCGGGAACAACGCGCCGCAAAGCTGCTCGAGTATCTGCCGCATGGCTTCGCGAGAAGGCAGCTCACGCCCGCCTTGCTCGCCGATGCTGCGCCCATTGCGGCTGCGCCACTGTTCGCGGGCAGTGCGCAGGCCGCTGACGATAGTGTGCAGGTGCCATTGCCCAGATGAAGGTTGTTCGCTCACGGTGTTCTCCTGCCAAAGGGGCTGATCTGACGTTGTGCAATTCACTCTACGGCAAATCCACCCCTTGGAAAAAACAACGCTTTATTCCATCCTGCGCTAAGTACGGCATAAGCCGTGATGACGGTGGCCAAGTCCTGGCCTACCCTCAAGAGCAGCCGGACCACGGCACTGAGTCAATTGGTAATAATAAGATAAGTTTTTATTATTTCCCGGCCTAAAAGGCCAGCTCTATAGTCGCCACCCACTACTTCCACTACAAGCGCGGGGCCTGACATGTCGAAATTCGCCAAACCCTTACTCAACGCCAGTCTAGCCCTCCTTCTGGGCGCCGGCCTGCTTGGCCAGGCCTTCGCAGGCGAGCAGCTGAAAACCATCGAAGAGAAAGGCGTGATCAACGTCGGCCTCGAAGGCACCTACCCGCCTTTCAGCTTCCAGGATGAAAACGGCAAGCTCACGGGTTTCGAGGTCGAGCTGTCGGAGTTGCTGGCCAAGGAGCTAGGCGTCAAGGCCAAGATCCAGCCAACCAAGTGGGACGGTATCCTCGCCGCGCTGGAATCCAAGCGCCTGGACATCGTGGTCAATCAGGTGACCATCTCCGAAGAACGCAAGAAGAAATATGATTTCTCCGAGCCCTACACCGTCTCCGGGATCCAGGCACTGGTGCTGAAAAAGAAGGCCGACCAGCTGAACATCCATGGCGCCCAGGATCTGGCCGGCAAGAAAGTCGGCGTTGGCCTTGGTACCAACTATGAGCAATGGGTCAAGCAGGACGTGCCTAAAGCTGACGTGCGCACCTATGAAGACGACCCAAGCAAGTTCGCCGACCTGCGTAACGGCCGCATCGATGCGATCCTGATCGACCGCTTGGCAGCACTGGAATACGCCCAGAAAGCCAAGGACACCGAGCTGGCCGGCGATGCCTTCTCGCGCCTGGAAAGCGGCGTGGCACTGCGCAAAGGCGAGCCTGAATTGCTGGCGGCCATCAACAAGGCCATCGACAAGCTCAAGGCAGATGGCACGCTCGCCAAGCTGTCCGAAAAATACTTCGGTGCCGATGTCACCAAATGATTGCTGAAAGCCTGCAACTCGTTGCCGATTCCGCGCCCTTTTTGCTCAAGGGCGCGGGTTATACGGTGCTGCTCAGTGTCGGCGGCATGTTCTTCGGCTTGGTGCTGGGCTTTGTCCTGGCACTGATGCGGCTGTCGAAGATTCTGCCGCTTGACTGGCTGGCGCGCATCTACGTGTCGTTCTTCCGGGGCACGCCACTGCTGGTGCAACTGTTCGTGATCTACTTTGGCATGCCTCAGATAGGGATCGAGCTCGACCCGATTCCAGCGTCGCTGATCGGTCTGTCTCTGAACATGGCGGCCTACATCTGCGAAATTCTGCGGGCGGCCATCTCGTCGATCGACCGCGGCCAGTGGGAGGCGGCGGCCAGCATCGGCATGACCCGCACCCAGGCAATGCGCCGGGCGATTCTGCCCCAGGCGTTGCGCACGGCGTTGCCGCCGCTGGGCAACAGTTTCATTTCGCTGGTCAAGGACACCGCACTGGCCGCCACCATCCAGGTGCCCGAACTGTTCCGCCAGGCGCAGTTGATCACCGCGCGCACCTTCGAGGTGTTCACCATGTACCTGGCCGTTGCAGTGATTTACTGGGTCCTCTGCAGCATCCTTGCGTACTTCCAGAACCGCATGGAAGCGCGGGTCAACCAGCACGACCAGGAGCAATGAGATGATCGTCGTCAAAGGCCTGACCAAGCAGTTCAAGGGCCAGACCGTACTCAACGGTATCGACCTCACCGTGCAAGCCGGTGAGGTGGTAGCCATCATCGGCCCCAGCGGCTCGGGCAAAACCACCTTCCTGCGCTGCCTCAACCTGCTGGAAACCCCGGATGCGGGGCAGATTCAGATCGGCGCTATCAGCATCGATGCCAACCGCCCGCTCAGCGGCCAGCAAAGTGCGATTCGCCGCCTGCGCCAGCAGGCAGGTTTCGTGTTCCAGAACTTCAACCTGTTCCCCCACCGCACCGCCCTGGAAAACGTCATCGAGGGCCCGGTGATCGTCAAGAAAACCCCGCGCGAGCAAGCCATGGACCTTGGCCGGCGATTACTGGCCAAGGTTGGCCTGGCAGGCAAGGAAGATGCCTATCCAAGGCGCCTGTCCGGGGGCCAGCAGCAACGCGTGGCTATTGCTCGCGCGTTGGCCATGGAGCCTGAGGTGATCCTGTTCGACGAGCCCACCTCAGCCCTGGACCCGGAGCTGGTAGGTGAAGTACTGGCGACCATCCGCGGCTTGGCCGAGGAGAAGCGCACCATGATCATCGTCACTCACGAAATGAGCTTTGCCCGCGACGTTGCCAACCGAGTGATCTTTTTCGACAAAGGCGTGATCGTGGAACAAGGCGAAGCCAAGGCGCTGTTTGCCGCCCCCAAGGAAGAGCGCACGCGGCAATTCCTGCGCAAATTCCTCGGCACAACCGCCTCCGAGTGAACCCTCACGGGCCTTTTACCAGGTATGTCCACTGCGAGTAGCCTCTGTGGGAGCGCAAAGGCTCGTCGCGGTGGGTGGTACTCGCGGCTCAAGCCGCACCTGCGCGATGCCTGCCCATGCCCGCGAAAGGCCGTTACACCCACAGCAGATTCCTCCCTTCTATGCATATTCCAAAAATCTAGTTCATAAACAATTTATAAGCCATTAGGCTATATGAACCGGACCACCGGACCACAAACGCTTGTCGCCATCAACTGAAGCGACGCATCCACTTTGTGAGGTTCGGTTCTGATGACCATCCAACCCAATACCCCCTTCCACAGCGATATTGACAGCCCGCCACCGCTGCTGCACGCCAAGGTTCTGCGCAATGACGCCGAGGCATTGCAGGCTGCCCGTGAACTGGCAAGCCATGCCCGCGAGCAGGCCGCTCAGCGCGACCAGCATCGCAAATTACCCTGGGCAGAAATCGAACAGTTCACCCGCAGTGGCCTGGGCAGCATCAGTGTGCCCAAAGCCTACGGTGGCCCGGACGTCTCGTTCGTCACCATTGCCGAGGTGTTCCGTCTGATCAGCGCTGCCGACCCGGCCTTGGGGCAAATTCCGCAGAACCAGTTCGGCATTCTGCAACTGCTGCGCCTGACCGCGACCCAAGCCCAACAGGCGCTGATCTGGCGCAGCGTGCTGGACGGCTGGCGCATCGGTAACGCCGGCCCCGAGCGGGGCACCAAAGACACGCTGACGCTCAAGGCGCGCATTAGCCGCAGCGGCGACGGCTATCGCATCAGCGGCGAGAAGTTCTATTCCACCGGTGCGCTGTTCGCCCACTGGGTGGCGGTCAAGGCACTGGACGATGAGGGCCGCCAGCGCCTGGCCTTCGTACGCCGTGGCTCGCCAGGGCTACGCATCGTCGACGACTGGTCCGGCTTCGGCCAGCGCACCACTGCCAGCGGGACTGTGCTGCTCGACCAGGTACCAGTGGACGCCGAACTGGTCATCGACAACTGGCGCCAGCGCGATATCCCCAATATTCAGGGCGCGGCCTCGCAGCTGATCCAGGCAGCCATCGATGCCGGCATCGCCGAGGCAGCTATCGACGACGCCATCGCCTTCGTCGGGGAAAAGTCCCGGCCATGGATCGACGCCAAGGTCGAGCGTGCGGGCGATGACCCTTACGTGATCGCCGATGTCGGCCGCCTGAAGCTCGAGCTGCATGCCGCTGAGGCGCTGCTGCGCAAGGCCGCGCAGGTACTCGACGAGGTCAACGCAGGGCCCATCGATGCTGACGCTGCGGCGCGGGCCTCGATTGCCGTGGCTGAGGCCAAGGTCTTGACCACCGAAATCGCCCTGCTGGCCAGCGAGAAGCTCTTCGAGCTGGCCGGTAGCCGCGCGAGCCTGGCCGAGTTCAACCTTGACCGGCACTGGCGCAATGCTCGGGTGCACACCCTGCACGACCCGGTGCGCTGGAAGTATCACGCCGTCGGCGCCTACTACCTCAACGGCACCCTACCAGCCCGGCATTCCTGGATCTGAGTTCGAGGGCCTCGGGGCTGCTTAGCAGCCCCTTCGCGATATGAGGCCGCTCCTACACGGGATCGCGCTCGCCTGTAAAAGCGGCCCTATTGGCTGCGGAGATCACCATGACTACATCCGTTATCACCAGCGACGCCCAGGCACTTTCCGTCGCTGAACACATCGCCCAGCAACTCGAGCGTGACAGCGCTCTGCGCGACCGCGAACGCCGCTTGCCCCATGCCGAGCTGGAACTGTTCACCCGCTCCGGCCTATGGGCCATCAGCGTTCCCAAAGCTTTCGGCGGCGCCGGCGTATCCAACCTCACCCTGGCCAAAGTCGTCGCCCGAATTGCCCAGGCGGACGCCTCGCTGGGGCAAATCCCGCAGAATCATTTCTACGCCCTGGAAGTACTACGGGTGAACGGCAGCCCCGAGCAGCAGCATCGGCTGTATGCCGAAGTCCTCGCAGGCCGCCGCTTCGGCAATGCACTGGCAGAGCTCGGCACTAAAACCGCTCACGACCGCACCACGCGCCTGACCCGCGATGGCGCCGGTTATCGCATCAATGGCCGCAAGTTCTACGCCACCGGTGCCTTGTACGCCCAGCGTATCCCGACCTCGGTGATCGACGAGCAAGGCCGTCAGCAACTGGCTTTCGTCCCCGCCGACAGCCACGGCCTTGAAGTCATCGATGACTGGAGCGGCTTTGGCCAACGCACCACCGGCAGCGGCTCGGTGACATTCGACAACGTCTGGGTAGGCGCCGAAGACGTGGTGCCCTTCGAAAGCGCTTTCGAACGCCCGACCCCAGTCGGCCCGCTGGCGCAGATACTGCACGCAGCCATCGACACCGGCATTGCCCGTGCTGCGGTGCAAGACGCCCTGCATTTCGTGCGCACCCGGAGCCGACCGTGGGTTGATTCGGGCGTGGACAAGGCCAGTGACGACCCACTGACCCTGAAAAGCTTCGGCCATCTGGTCATCCGCCTGCATGCCGCCGAGGCGTTGCTCGAGCGTGCGGGTGAATACCTCGACCGCGCTCAGCTCGACAGCACTGCCGATAATGTCGCGGCAGCTTCGATTGCGGTAGCCGAAGCACGGGCGATCAGCACTGAGGTGTCTCTGTCCGCTGGCACCAGCCTGTTCGAACTGGCCGGCAGCCAGGCCACGCTGGCCGAGCACAACCTCGACCGCCACTGGCGCAACGCACGCGTGCATACGCTGCACGACCCGGTACGCTGGAAATACCACGCCATCGGCAATTACTACCTCAACCACGCAAACCCTCCACGCCGGGGGACCATCTGATGGCCAAGCAGATTCTGCTCAATGCCTTCAACATGAACTGCATTGGGCACATCAACCACGGCCTGTGGACCCACCCACGGGACACCTCGACCCAGTACAAGACCCTGGCCTACTGGACCGATCTGGCGCGCCTGCTGGAGCGTGGGCTGTTCGACGGTTTGTTCATCGCCGATATCGTCGGCACCTATGACATTTACGGCAACTCCGTCGACGTGCCGCTGAAAGAGTCGATCCAGTTGCCGGTCAACGACCCGCTGCTGCTGGTATCGGCCATGGCCGCGGTCACACGCCACCTGGGCTTCGGCCTGACCGCCAACCTGACCTACGAAGCCCCTTACCTGTTCGCTCGGCGCCTCTCCACCCTCGACCACCTGAGCAATGGCCGGGTCGGCTGGAACATCGTCACCGGGTACCTCGACAGCGCCGCCCGCGCCATGGGCCTGGCGCAACAGCCCGAGCACGACCGCCGTTACGACCAGGCCGACGAATATTTGCAGGTGCTCTACCAACTGCTCGAAGGTAGCTGGGCGGACGATGCCGTGGTCAGCGACCGCAAACGCCGGGTGTACGCAGAGCCGAGCAAAGTGCGCAAGGTGCGCCACCAAGGCGAGTTCTACACGGTCGAGGGCTACCACTTGTGCGAGCCGTCGCCACAGCGCACGCCGGTACTGTTCCAGGCAGGCAGCTCCCCGCGTGGCCTGGCGTTTGCCGGCAATCATGCCGAATGCGTGTTCATCAGTGGCCAGAGCAAAGCCGCCACCCGCGCCCAGGTCGACAAGGTGCGTGCGGCCGCACAGGCTGCCGGCCGCAGCGCCCAGGCAGTGAAGGTGTTCATGGGCATCACGGTGATCGTGGCGCCTACCGAGCAACAGGCTCAGGCCAAATACGCCGAATACCTGCAACACGCCAGCGCCGAAGCCGGTGTTGCCCATTTTGCGGCCTCGACCGGCATCGACTTTGCCAGCTACGGGTTGGACGAGCCGATCGGCGCCAGCAAAGGCAATGCTATTCAGTCGGCCACCCGGCAATTGCAGGAAAACGTCTGGACCCGCCGCCAGCTGTTGCAACAGCACGCCTTGGGCGGACGCTATGTGACGCTGGTCGGTGCCCCGGACCAGATTGCAGAGCAGTTGATTGCCTGGATCGACGAAACCGGCCTGGACGGTTTCAACCTGACCCGCACCGTGACCCCGGAAAGCTATGAAGACTTCATCGAGCTGGTGGTCCCCCAGTTGCAGCAACGCGGCCGCTACAAAACCGCCTACGCCGACGGCACCCTGCGCGAAAAGCTGTTCGAAAGCGATCACCCGTACCTGCCCGCCGAGCACCCAGGTTCCACCTACCGCAACCCACCTATCGTCAGCCCGACTGGAGCCCTGCACCATGCTTGAAAAATTGATCCGGCCCGTCGCGGCCTTTGCCATCAGCTTGAGTCTGGCCACCAGTGCCTTGGCTGGCGAACCACTTAAGATCGGTACCACCGCCGCCTTTGCCATCCCGCTGGAGGCAGCGGTGGAAGAGGCACACAAACAAGGCCTGGAGGTGAAGCTGATCGAATTCAGCGACTGGATTGCGCCGAATGTCAGCCTCAACAGCGGCGATATCGACGTCAACTACTTCCAGCACATCCCCTTTCTGGAAAATGCCAAGGCTGCGGCCGGTTTCAACCTGGTGCCCTATGCACCCGGCATCATCAACAACGTCGGCCTGTATTCCAAACGCTACAAAAGCTTCGCGCAACTGCCCGAAGGGGCAAGCGTGGCCATCGCCAACGACCCGATCAACAGCGGCCGCGGCTTGCAGCTGCTGGCCAAGGCTGGCTTGATCACCTTGAAACCGGGCGTGGGTTACAAGGCCACTGAAGACGACATCATCGCCAACCCCAAGCAGTTGAAGATCCTACAAGTCGAAGCCGTGCAACTGGTGCGCGCCTACGACGATGCCGATCTGGTCCAGGGCTACCCGGCCTACATCCGCCTGGCCAACAGTTTCGACGCCACCTCGGCACTGCTTTTCGATGGCCTTGAAAACAAGGAATACGTGATTCAGTTCGTCATCCGCCCGCAAAGCAAAGACGACCCTCGCCTGGCCAAGTTCGTGGATATCTACCAGCACTCGCCAGCGGTACGTGCGGCGCTGAACAAAGCCCACGGCAGCCTGTATCAAGCCGGCTGGGAGGGCTGAGATGAGACAGGCCAATGCGCTCAGGGCGCCAACTGCTCAACCATCACCAGCCCCGGCCACCCAGCACGCCCTGCGACCTGAGCTCGACCAGGCCCACGTGCGCTTCATCGGGCTGGGTAAGACCTACCCCGGCCAGCAGCAACCTGCCCTGCAGGGCATCGACCTGAATATCCGCCGAGGTGAGATCTTTGGCATCATCGGCCGCAGCGGCGCGGGCAAGTCGTCGTTGCTGCGCACCATCAACCGCCTGGAACAGCCAAGCCAGGGCCGCGTGCTGATCGACCAGATCGATATCGCACCCTTCGACGAAGAACGCCTAGTGGCGCTGCGTCGGCGCATCGGCATGATTTTCCAACACTTCAACCTGATGTCGGCCAAGACCGTGTGGCAGAACGTAGAGCTGCCGCTGAAAGTCGCGGGCGTGGCGAAGGCCGAGCGTCAGCGTAAGGTCCGCGAGCTGCTTGCGCTGGTTGGCCTGCAAGACAAACATCAGGTTTACCCGGCCCAGCTGTCCGGAGGCCAGAAGCAGCGGGTTGGCATCGCCAGGGCACTGGTGCATGACCCCGATATTCTATTGTGCGATGAGGCTACCTCGGCGCTTGACCCCGAAACCACGGCGTCCATCCTCCAGTTGCTGCGCGACATCAACCTGCGCCTGGGCCTGACGGTGGTGCTGATCACCCATGAAATGGCCGTGATCCGTGATATCTGCCATCGCGTGGTGGTGCTGGAGCAGGGAGCTGTGGTGGAACAGGGCGAAGTCTGGCGGGTGTTCGGCAGCCCCCGCCACGAGGTCACTCGTACCCTGCTTGAACCGTTGCAGACCCAGCTGCCTGCTGCGTTACAGGCAAGCCTGCGGGCCAATCCAGTGGGTCAAGACAGCGCCGTGGTGCTCAAACTGACCCTGCTTGGCGAACCTGCCCTGTCGGAGCTGTTCGCCGACCTGGGCGGGCGTGTGCGCCTGCTCCAAGGTGGCGTGCAAACCATTGGCACGCATGCGCTTGGCCAACTGATCCTGTCTGTTCAGGGCTCGGTGCATGACACCCAGCAATTGCTCGACCGTGCACGGTGCTGGGCCGAGAACGTGGAGGTACTGGGCCATGTGGTTTGATCGCTTGCTGCAAGGGCTGCTCGACACGCTATTGATGGTGGGCGTGTCTTCATTGATCGCGCTGCTGTTGGGTGTGCCGCTGGCAGTACTGCTGGTCACCAGCGATAAAGGCGGTATCTACCAGGCACCGTTGCTCAATCGCGTGCTGGGTGGCTTCGTCAACCTGTTCCGCTCCATCCCATTCTTGATCTTGATGGTCGCGCTGATCCCCTTCACTCGGCTGGTGGTAGGCACTACCTACGGCGTCTGGGCAGCCGTGGTACCGCTGACCATCGCTGCCACACCTTTCTTCGCGCGGATTGCCGAGGTAAGCCTGCGCGAGGTCGATCATGGTCTGGTGGAAGCCGCCCAGGCCATGGGTTGCCGGCGCTGGCACATCGTTTGGCATGTGCTGCTGCCTGAGGCGCTGCCGGGGATCATCGGCGGGTTCACTGTCACGCTGGTAACGCTGATCAACTCTTCGGCCATGGCCGGGGCGATTGGCGCAGGCGGGCTGGGGGACATCGCCTATCGCTACGGGTATCAGCGTTTCGACAGCCAGATCATGTTGACCGTGATCGCCATGCTGGTGGCTTTGGTGGCACTGATACAACTGGGTGGGGACAGGCTGGCGAAAGGGTTGAACAAGCGTTGACGCACTTGGCGTTGCCTCTGCTGCGCCTGTGAGATATCACAGGCGCAGAGAACCTGGCGCCCTACCTTTCAACCCCAGCGCAGATCGCCAGCCGGGACCGGCCGGCCGAACCAGTACCCCTGCCCCAGTTGGCACTGCTGCTCCAACAGGAACCGCGCCTGCTCGGCCTCTTCGATGCCTTCAGCATGCACCTGCATGCCCATGCTCCGCGCAAGGGCGATGATCACCCGCACGATCGCAATGTCATCATCGTCCAACGGCAGGCCAGCCACGAAACCTTGGTCGATCTTGAGCTTTTGCACGGGCATGCGCTTGAGCCGCAGCAGCGACGAATAGCCTGTACCGAAGTCATCGATGGCCAGGTTCAAGCCCAGCTCACGCAAGCGATGCAGTTGTTCAAGGGCCACCTCCGGGTCTTCCATGACCGCACTTTCGGTCACCTCCAGTTCCAACAAGGCCGGGTCCAAGCCGGTTTGGTGGAGCACATCGGCAACCTGCCTGTACAACTCACGCTGGCCGAACAAGCGGCTAGAGATATTTACGGCAACGAATTCCAGCGATCGCCCCTGGGCCTGCCACTGCATCATCTGCAGGCATGCTTCACGCAGTACCCAGGCATCGATCTCGGCAATCAGCCCAGTGCGCTCGGCGATCGGAATGAACTCCCCAGGCGGCACCAACCCGCGCTGCGGATGCTGCCAGCGAACCAGCGCCTCGACCCCGACCATCCTTGCCGTGAACAGGTCATGCACCGGCTGGAAAAACACCCGCAGCTCATCCTTGGCCAAGGCCCGGCGCAGTTCACTGGCGGTTTCGACACGGTGCTGTGCGTGCGCGGTCAGCTCCTCGGTGTACAACGCATAGCAGGCACGGCCACTGCTCTTGGCCTTGAACAGTGCCGAATCGGCATTGCGCAACAGCTGCTCGGCGCTCAGCGCATCGCTGGGGAACAGGCTGATCCCCACGCTGGCACTGATGAACAGCCGGTGGCCGTCGAACTCGAAAGGTTCGCGCATGCGCTCGATGATGCCTTGGGCCAGCTTGCCAGCCTGCCCTACCTGCTGGCAGTTCTCGGCCAGCACCCCGAACTCGTCGCCGCCCAGACGCGCCAGGGTAACGCTGCTGCCCACGGCCTGGCCCAGGCGCTCGCCAACCAGCTTGAGCAACTGGTCGCCGATGGTGTGGCCAAGGCCATCGTTGATGCTCTGAAAGTGATCCAAATCGAGCAACAGCAGCGCGCAGCCGCGCTTGTTGGCCTGCGCCGCGGCCAGGGCCTGCCGGGCACGGTCGTTGAACAGCAACCGATTGGGCAACCCGGTGAGCGGGTCATGGTGGGCCAGGTAAGCGAGTTCCTGTTCGGTATGTTTGATGGCACTGATGTCGCTGAACACCGCCACATAATGACTCAGCTCACCACGCTCATCGCGAATGGCGCTGATGGTCTGCCATTGCGGGTAGATTTCGCCGCTTTTGCGGCGGTTCCAGATCTCACCGCTCCACTCGCCCTTTTCTGCCAGCGCCCCGTAGATTTGTTGGTAGAACGCCGCGTCATGGCGCCCAGACTTGAACTTGCTGGGGCGCTGGCCGAGCACTTCCTCCTGCTGGTACCCAGTGATCTGCATGAAGGCACGATTGACATGCACGATCAGGCCGTGACGGTCGGTAACCAGTACGCCTTCCAGTGTACTGTCGAACACAGCTGCAGCCATGCGCAGGCGCTCGCGGTCCTCGCTGCGCAGGCGCGCGCCGACGCCGATGAAGTTAAGCAGACGGGCGCGGGTCACGAAGATCAGCAGGGCGCTGACCAGCACCCACACCACTACATTGATCTGGCGGCCCACGGTCAACGCAAGCGGGTCGTCAGTCATACTGCGCAGGACCACCTCGGCCAGCACCAGCCAAAGGAACGAGAGCACCACATACAGCGCGGCCATGCGCAAGGCGTCGCGAACGGAAACAGACATGTCGGGGGGGAAAGCCCATGAAAAAGGATGGGGCATTATAAAGGCTGAAACATGCCGTGACTTCCTATCGGAAACGGTGACTGGTTTTATTTCCCTGCCAAGGGATAATCACACCCTTCTCCCTGCATTCACGAGGGCTTCTACACCTATGTGGTACAACGGTTTGCTCGACTTGTCGGCCTGGCAACTGGTTGGCGTCACCCTGCTGATGACCCACGTGACCATCATCAGCGTCACTCTCTACCTGCACCGCTACTCCGCCCACCGTGCGCTGGAGCTTAACGGCGCGCTCAAGCACTTCTTCCGTTTCTGGCTGTGGCTGACCACAGCGCAGAACACCCGTGAGTGGACCGCCGTTCACCGCAAGCACCACGCCAAGTGCGAAACCCCGGACGACCCACACAGCCCCGTATACAAGGGCCTTGGTACGGTGCTGCGCAAAGGCGCCGAACTCTACCGCGAAGAGGCCCGCAACCCTGAAACGCTGCGCATCTATGGCAAAAATTGCCCGCAGGATTGGGTCGAGCGCAACCTTTACTCACGCTTCAAATTCGGCGGCATCGTGCTGATGGCCATAATCGACCTGCTGCTGTTCGGCACCGCTGGCATCACCATCTGGGCGGTGCAGATGATGTGGATTCCGTTCTGGGCCGCAGGCGTGGTCAATGGCTTGGGCCACGCGGTGGGCTACCGCAATTTCGAATGCCGCGACGCCGCCACCAACCTGGTACCGTGGGGCATCGTCATCGGTGGCGAAGAGCTGCACAACAACCATCACACCTACCCCAACTCGGCCAAGCTTTCAGTCAAGCGCTGGGAGTTCGACATGGGCTGGGCCTGGATTCGTCTGTTCTGCCTGCTGCGCCTGGCCAAGGTTCAGCGCGTGGCGCCCATCGCCCACAGGGTCGAGGGCAAGGCCAGCCTGGACATGGACACTGCCATGGCCATCCTCAATAACCGGTTCCAGATCATGGCCCAGTACCGCAAGCTGGTTATCGCCCCGCTGGTCAAGCAAGAGCTGGCAAAAGTCGATGAGTCTGTCCGTCATCGCTTTCGCCGTGCCAAGCGCCTGCTGTCCCGTGAAACCAGCCTGCTGGAAGACCGTCACCACCTGCGTATCGAGGGCATGCTAGCCCATAGTCAGGCGCTGAAGACCATCTATGAGAAGCGGCTCGCCCTGCAACAGATCTGGGCGCGCACCAGCGCCAATGGTCACGACATGTTGGCTGCAATGAAAGATTGGGTACACGAGGCCGAGGCCAGTGGTATTCATGCCCTGCGCGACTTCGCAGCACAGCTTAAAACCTACTCCCTGCGCCCCACTGGCGCCTGAAGGCCGCTGATCGGCGCGCCCTGCAATAGGGCGCGCCTGCTGGAACTTCCCTTGTGAAAACCGACTCAAAACCCGCACATCGCCCGCGTGGCGGGCCGGGTTCTTGGCCGCACGCCTCATTGTTGAGATCCGCTCCGTGCTCATGGCCAAACACCTTCCACCTTTGCTATCGGGTAGCCAACCTCCCGAAACTGCACAAACCTTGCTGGCCCTGCTCCACGCCCAAGGCGAAGTCGCCCGCTTGAGTGAACGCGACCAGCTCTATAGCTCACTACTGGACAGCGTCAATGCCGTGCTGTGGGCTTTTGACTGGGAAACCCGTCAAGTGCTTTATGTCAGCCCCGCCTACGAGCGCATCTTCGGCCGCCCAGCCAGCCTGGTACTGGCCGACTACAACGAGTGGCGCGACAGCATCTATCCCGATGATCTGGACTTCGCCGAGCGTAGCCTGGCCCAGGTGCTGCTCAAAGGCGCCGTGGAGGACCGGGAGTACCGTATTCTCAACGCAAGCGGCCAGGTCCGCTGGCTGAGCGATAAGTGCTACATCAATCAACAGAGCGAAGGTGAGCGGGTCATCGTCGTTGGTATTGCCGAAGACATCACCGAAAAGAAGCAATTGGAAGGTGAACTGCAGCGCCTGGCTACCACCGATGTGCTGACCCAGAGCAGCAACCGCCGGCATTTCTTCGAGTGTGCCCGACAAGCGTTCGATCACGCCCGAGAGGACGGCACACCTTTGGCCTTTCTGCTGTTGGACATCGACGACTTCAAGCGTATCAACGACAGTTACGGCCATCAAGAAGGCGACCAGGTGCTCCAGCGCATCGCCGACAGCGGCAAAGCCGTTCTACGCCGGGGCGACCAGTTCGGGCGTATCGGGGGTGAGGAGTTCGCCGCCATCTTCCCAGGTTGCAATGCGCAAGCTGCCGAGCTGATTGCCGAGCGCCTGCAGCGAGAGGTCCAACGGCTGAGTTTCAGCCACGGCGAACAGACCTATAGCGTCACGGTAAGCCAAGGATTGACCGCCCTGACCGATCAAGACACCTCGCTGGACGACCTGTTCGCCCGTGCCGATGCCGCTATGTACCGCGCCAAACGGCAGGGCAAGAATCAGATCGTTCACGGCTAACGGCCCCGTGGCTGCCACGGTAGCTCAAACGTTGCTGGAGGCGTCCGGGTCGAGCGGCCCATCGGCATGGGGCTCCCCTTCAGGATTCGCCACCTTGCGTAACCGGCGCAGCTCTGGCAGGCCAACCTTGAGCAAGCGTGCCGTCTTGCTACTGGCAAGCTTCTCCAGGCCTTGCTCTGCCGGCAGCCGGGCGAGTTGCCCAGCCAGGTTCATGGCCAGGATCTCCCGAGAATACACACCACCGCCTAACTGGTAGATCGCTGCAATCAGCTCCCGCAGGCTCAGCGGCAGGCGCCAGCGGGTGCGCAAGGCCGAGCCGAATGCCGCACCGAACTCCTCCAGTGATAGTGTCACCCGCCCCTCGTCCAACTCGCCCCCGGCCAGGCGCCACTCCTGCAGGCAGCGCAACACCGCCAGATCACCCAGGCAATGCAGCAGGCCGGCGCAGTAGCAGCGCTCTTGCTCCAGCTCGAGCATGCGTGCCAGCGAGCGGGCGTATTCCGCGCAATGCAGTGACAAGTTCCAGTAATGCGTGGCGTGTTGTGTAAGCAAGGGGTCGCTCAGGCGCGCGCTGCGCTTGAGAGTAAGACCCAGGATCAAGTTCATGCTCTGAGTGCTGCCCAGCTTGTTCAGCGCCTGCAGCAGGGTCTGCACAGGCGCGTCACGGTGCAGGCTGGCGCTGTTGGCAGCGGCGATCAGCACCGCAGTGATCTGCGGATCGCCACGCACCTCTTCTTCGAGCACTTTGAGGTTGAGGCCTTGGGGGTTGAGCGCACGCTTGATAGCCAGTTGTACATCCGCGAACAAAGGACCGCCATCGGCACTGGCGCGGCGCTGCTCAAGGTAAGCCGGCAGCCTGGTGCCAGGCTGCAACGGTGGCACAGGGCAGGCCACCTGCTCACCTACTGCCAGCAACAGCTCTTCGAGGCTTTTGCGCAATTTATCGAGATTCAGCGGCTTGCTCAGGTAAGCCGTGGGGTGCAGTGGTAAGGCTTCGCGAACGCTGGCGCTGTCGCTGCGGTTGCTCATGAGAATGAACGGCAACCCCGGGCCTTTGACCCGCACCTTGCGCAGCAGGTCCAGGCCATCGACGCCGGCCAGCTCGCGGGCGGCGATGATCAGGTCAGGCTTGCTGGCCAGTGCCGCAAGAGCCTGAGTGCCGTCGGCGCAGACTTGCAAGCGGGCATCGCAGCGCACGCTGAGCAGCATCTCGCTCAACATTTCCCTTACCCAAGGGTCACCTTCGGCAATCAATACGCAAGGTGGGGTGGGGTCTGCAGCACTCATCAGCAACTCCTGAATATCCCTGACACGCAATCCGTTGCAGCTTCCAAGGCAAGTCCTCACACCACCATAGCGCTACAGGGCTTTTCTTGGCACAAAAAAAACCCGCCGAAGCGGGTTTTTTCATGAAGCGCGTCACATCAGGCGAGTTCAGCGAAGCACTCTTCGATGATGGCCAGGCCTTTGTCCAGCAGCGCGTCTTCGGCGGTCAGCGGAACCAGGATACGCAGGACGTTGCCGTAGGTGCCGCACGACAGCAGGATCAGGCCCTTGTCGCGCGCTTTGGCCACAACTTGGGCAACGGCAGCAGCGTTCGGGGTGTGGGTGCCCTTCTCGAACACTTCCACAGCGATCATCGAGCCCAGACCACGGACGTCACCAATGATCGGATGCTTTTCCTGGATCTTGCGCAGGCCAGTGGTGAGGTGCTCACCGACCGCCTTGCTGCGGTCCAGCAGTTTTTCTTCCTCGAACACCTGGATAACGGCCAAGGCAGCGGCGCAGGCGATCGGCGAACCGGCGTAGGTGCCGCCCAGGCCGCCCGGGGCGATAGCGTCCATGATTTCGGCCTTGCCGCACACACCGGCCAGCGGGAAGCCGCCAGCAATGGATTTGGCGAAGGTGGTCAGGTCAGGGGCAACACCCATCTGTTCCATGGCGAAGAAGGTGCCGGTACGGCCAGCGCCAGTCTGCACTTCGTCGGCGATCAGCAGAATGCCGTGTTTGTCGCACAGCTCGCGCAGGCGCTTCATCAGCTCTTTCGGCGCTGGCAGGAAGCCGCCTTCGCCTTGTACTGGCTCGAGGATGATCGCGGCGATGTCGCGTGGCTCGGCGTCGTTCTTGAAGATGCGCTCGACCGAAGCGATGGCGTCGTCAACGCTGATACCGTGCAGTTCGCTCGGGAACAGGGCGCGGAAGATGCCGCCTGGCATCAGGCCCATGCCTGCGGAGTACGGTACGACTTTGCCGGTCAGGCCCAGGGTCATCATGGTGCGGCCATGGTAACCGCCGGTGAAGGCGATCACGCCAGCACGGCCAGTGGCAGCACGGGCGATCTTGACGGCGTTTTCAACGGCTTCGGAGCCGGTGGAAACCAGCAGGGTCTTCTTGTCGAAGTCACCTGGAACCAGCTTGTTGATCTTTTCGCACAGCTCTACGTAAGGCTCGTACGCCAGCACCTGGAAGCAGGTGTGGCTGACCTTGGTCAGCTGCTCTTGCACCGCTGCAACCACTTTCGGGTGCAGGTGGCCAGTGTTCAGTACTGCGATGCCGCCGGCGAAGTCGATCAGTTCGCGGCCTTCAACGTCGATCACCGTGGAGTTCTTCGCGGATTCAACGAAGATTGGGTGAATCTGGCCAACGCCACGTGGGACGGCGGCTACACGACGTTGCATCAAGGATTCGTTGGTCTTGCTCATAATGCCCTCATTTGCGCCAATCAGCGGCGCTTTTATTCGGGGGTGGCTGGGAGTGCTCGCGAACAGTATTCGTTGATCGACTGCCGTGAACGCCCTGGCCACCAGGTGCTGCGATGTCAAAAAAGCCAGCGAGACGTCGCTCTCGCGCCCCGCTGGCAGAGGTAAAAGCTTTACCCGGCGATCAAACGCTGATGCACAGGTACTTGATTTCGAGGTAGTCCTCGATACCGTACTTGGAGCCTTCACGGCCCAGGCCCGAAGCCTTGATGCCGCCGAATGGCGCGACTTCGTTGGAGATCAGGCCGGTGTTGATACCCACCATGCCGTATTCCAGGGCCTCGGCAACACGGAACACACGGCTCATGTCACGGGCATAGAAGTACGAGGCCAGGCCGAACTCGGTGTCGTTGGACATGGCAATGACTTCGGCTTCGTCTTTGAAGCGGAACAGTGGCGCCAGTGGGCCGAAGGTCTCTTCTTTAGCCACTGCTGCGGTTTTCGGCACGTCGACCAGGATGGTCGGCTCGAAGAAGTTGCCTTCGATCAGCTTGCCACCGGACAGCACCTTGGCGCCTTTGCCAACGGCGTCTTCGATGTGCTCCTGAACCTTGGCTACAGCCTTGCCGTCGATCAGCGGGCCAGTGGTGGTGCCCTCTTCCAGGCCGTTACCGATCTTCAGTTTGGCCACTGCGGCAGCCAGCTTCTGGGCGAACGCGTCGTAGACGCCGTCCTGCACATAGATACGGTTGGCGCAAACGCAGGTCTGGCCGTTGTTGCGGTACTTGGAGATGATCGCGCCCTCGACCGCCTTGTCCAGGTCGGCGTCGTCGAACACGATGAACGGAGCGTTGCCACCCAGTTCCAGGGAAACTTTCTTGATGTCCTTGGCGCATTCTTGCATCAGCTGGCGACCAATTTCGGTCGAGCCGGTGAAGGACAGCTTACGTACCAGGGAGTTGCCGGTCAGTTCGCCGCCGACTTCACCAGCGCTGCCGGTGACCACGCTCAGCACGCCAGCCGGGATACCGGCACGGTTTGCCAGTTCGACCAGCGCCAGGGCCGAGTATGGGGTCTGCGAAGCAGGCTTGAGCACCATGGTGCAACCCGCAGCCAGGGCCGGGCCGGCTTTACGGGTGATCATGGCAGCCGGGAAGTTCCACGGGGTGATGGCCGCCGTAACGCCGATGGGCTGCTTGATGACGATCAGGCGCTTGTCTGGCTGGTGACCTGGGATGGTGTCACCATAAACGCGCTTGGCTTCTTCGGCGAACCACTCGATGAACGAGGCCGCGTAGGCGATTTCGCCTTTGGCTTCGGCCAGCGGCTTGCCTTGTTCGGTGGTCATCAGGCGAGCCAGGTCGTCCTGGTTTTCGATCATCAGTTCGAACCAGCGACGCAGCTTGGCCGAGCGCTCCTTGGCGGTCAGTGCACGCCAGGCCGGCAGGGCCTTGTCGGCGGCTTCGATGGCGCGGCGGGTTTCCGCAGTGCCCATCTTCGGCACGGTACCGATGACTTCACCTGTGGCCGGGTTGGTCACATTGATGGTCTGGCCGCTGTCCGCATCCAGCCACTCACCGTTGATGAAGGCTTGCTGGCGGAACAACTGAGCGTCTTTGAGCTGCATGTCGGCTTCCCGAATTGTTGATTGTATGAAAAGCGCCCAACGCAGGGCATCGAGCGTTTGAAATCTCAAACGAATGCTAAGCGGGTGCTGGGGTGTTGGACAATAGGCTGTTCAAAAAAAAGAACGAATGGTTGAACAGCCTGGCTAAAAGTGCAGCACTTTGCAAAGCGGCAACTGACCTGTTCGCGGGTGAACCGGCCTGCACAGGTCATGCATAGCCATGTGATAGCCGATGGAGCAAAAGGCTTGTTGCGCTGTGCAGACCATTGGGAGCTAAGGCAGCTGTTACAGGCTGGGGCCGATCTCAACCCCGTGCTGACCCGTAGGTTTACCCGCGAAGGGCCGATAGAGGTTAGCCGATGCCGCTCAAGTAGAGGTGACGGGAGGACCGACGGCCCTCTCGTAGCGAATCAATCAGAAGATGTGCATTGGGGGCATGGGTCTGTTTGATGATTGATGACGTGTGATACCCAGTTGTGGCCAGCGGGTAAGCGACACTTAGTGCCCCGACAGATACGGATATCGCATATGAGCCAGACAGTTTCTGCAAGACACCCGCTGCGTCGGAAAAACGGCCGTAGATCAAGGCGATGGACGTCGTCGAATCAGATGGGTATCATGCGTGCGCGTTGCACTCGTAGCTCAGCTGGATAGAGTACTGCCCTCCGAAGGCAGGGGTCGTGGGTTCGAATCCCGCCGAGTGCGCCATATCCCTTTCAAAGCCCACCTTGCGTGGGCTTTGTCGTTTCACGCCCTTCCCCACTCTCGTTATTCCATTTCGCGATGCAAAACGGTGCCTTGGATGCTGCCGGCTTTACCTCGCCAAAACCCTTTGCTTACAATAGTGGCATTATGCCTCATCCTGTACACGGATAGTCGCGCGGTTACCCATACCCTCCAGGGAATTAGGAATGAAAACGATGCTGAAACATTGTCTGGCCTTGACCATCGCCGCCACATTGGTGGGCTGCCAGGCGACGGGTGAGCAATACCAATCCGATGTTTTCGATGCTAGCCAGGTCAACACCCAGCAAGAAGCCAAGACAGTGAAAATCATCACTGTCTCGCCTACCAAGATCAAAGTCAGCAACGAGAAGAACCAGAAAGCCGCCATGATGGTCGGCGGCGTGCTGGGCGCGCTGGGTGGCGCTGCGCTGGGTGCGGGCCACAACAAGGACACCGCGATCATTGGTGGCGTGGCAGGCGGTGGCGCGGGTGCCCTGGCCGGCTCGCTGGTCAGCGACACTTCGCTGGTGCCGGGCGTGCTGATCGGTTACTCGGAGAACGGCAAGATCTACACCTCGGCTCAAGTGGGCCGCCCGTGCGATTACGAAGTGGGTGGTATTTCCCTGATGGTGATGACCCTCTCCAATGAGACCCGCATCCAGCCGAATGCGACCTGCCCAGATCCGAAAAAGAGCTGAGGCCTGAGCACATGAAGCAATTTGTTCTGGGCACCGCCCTGGCACTCTCTGCTGCCACTGCGGTGGCGGGCCAGTTCGATCAGCTTTATCAGATCGAACAACAAACCAAACAATCCCAAGCCGCGCTGGAAGCAGAACGCCTACGCCAGGCCGCCGCTGCCCAGCAACGCGCCGAGGCTCGCGACGCTGCCGCCCGTCAACAGCGTGCAGCTGCCCAGCGTGCCGCGGCCCA
This sequence comes from Pseudomonas sp. KCJK9000, assembly GCF_046230725.1. Classification (NCBI taxonomy): domain Bacteria; kingdom Pseudomonadati; phylum Pseudomonadota; class Gammaproteobacteria; order Pseudomonadales; family Pseudomonadaceae; genus Pseudomonas; species Pseudomonas sp. KCJK9000. The sequence goes on from NZ_JBJJLN010000037.1 coordinate 28,148, forward strand.
ACGTGCCGCCGAGCAACAGCAGGCCCAGGCTGCCGAGCGCAAGCGCGTGCTAACACGGGAAGAGGCCTACGAGGATGACCTGCGCGCACTGGAGCTGGAAGAACGCCGCCTGGCCTTGCAAGCCAAAAAAGCCAAGGTCGCCCGTGCCAACGACTACATCGATGCCGAACTTCGCGACAGCGCCGCACGCACCGATGTGATTCAGTCCAATGCCGACTCCGCCCGCAACGTTACTTCAGGGGCCAAGTCTTTTCTCGAAGACACCGGCAAGGCGCAAGTCAAACGCGCTGGTGGTCTGTTCGGCGAGTAACCATCCCGTGGCATCGCCAGCCCACGGGTTGGCGATGCTCGTTGCAGAGAATCCAACATGCTACGTCTGATAGTAGTGGCCAGTGCTGGCCTGGTGCTGGGCGGCTGCCTGCAGGAAGAAGCCAAGTTCCCGTCGGTCGACCTACACGGCCGCTTAGTCGTCGATCAAGAAATGACCGCGTCTCGCCAGGCGCAGGGTATCCAGGGCGAATACTTCAAACGCGTCCTAAGCGTGAACGGCCAGGACATGGCGTTCAATGACTTCGTCCAGCAATACTGCCCCGACAGCAATACCCGTAATGAAACCTGCATCAAGGCCTTGCGGATCAAGAAGATCGACGATGTCAGCGGTGCGACCAGGTTCCTTCCCAACGGGTTGTGATGATCGCTCGCAGACTGCTAAAAGGCCCCGGCAACCGCCGGGGCCTTTTCATTGGTCTGCCCACATCGTACTCATGGGCCACTTGGCACTACCGATGACGTTTTTCAATCGACTCCATGCCGTTTCCTGCATTGCCGTGCAGGCCGGCGTGCCGGATGCTTTATTTACTCAAGGAGCTCATTTTTCCCACCTGCAGAGGCCTGTATGAAGACCGTCGAACAAATCCTCAAGACCAAGTCCCAGCACCAGACCGTGTACACCATCGGCCCGGATGACTCGGTGCTCGACGCGTTGAAACTGCTGGCGGAGAAAAATATCGGTGCACTGCCTGTGGTGGAAGACAATCTGGTCGTGGGCATCGTCAGCGAGCGGGACTATGCGCGCAAGCTGGTACTCAAGGGCCGGTCCTCAGCCGCCACCCCCGTACGCGAGATCATGAGCGCGCCGGTGATCACCGTCGAGCCGAAGAAAAGCCTGGATTACTGCATGCAGCAAATGACCGACCGTCACCTGCGCCACCTGCCGGTGGTTGAAAATGGCCAGCTCCTTGGCCTGCTGTCCATCGGCGACTTGGTCAAAGAAACCATCGCCGAGCAAGCCAACCTCATCCAACAACTGGAGCAATACATCCGCGGCGAATGATTTCGGCTCAGTGGTAGGCGCGCTCCAGCTCGTCCAGCTGATGGTCGAAGCTGCGCAGGCGCGCCGACCAGGTGTACACCAAGACCTCCAAGTCACGATTGAGCACGGCAGTATTGCCGTAGCCATTGCTCGAAGGCTCGCACAGATCCAGCTGATAACGCTCGCGCGCCATGGCGGTGGCTACGCTGGAAAGGTCACGGGCGTTGGCCAGCCAGTGGTGGTGATGGTCATGGATTTCGCGGTCCAGGGTCCGGCACTGACGCTTGAGGGCATCCAGGCTCTGCTCCAGAGGCGTGCCCTTGAGCTCGCCCATGACCTCCTCGAAGGTGCGCCCGGAGTGCCAGTAGCTGCCCCAGAAATAACGATCGAACACCGTCTCGACGCGGCGCAATGCAACCTTGGTGTTCCAAATGGTAAGCAGCGTTCGGCCCTGGATCACTTCACGCTTGTTCAAGTGCAATTGCTGCCAGGCAATCCAGGCCAGCGCTACCAGCGCGGCAGCGGCCGTCACCGCCCCTGCCGCATAGAGAAACTGCGTCGCCTGATACATATGCTGGGCATGGCGAATGCCAAAGAAGTAACCGGCCGTCAGGGTGCCCAGGATGGTCACGGAGCACCAGAAGGCTGGTGCATAGGGATCTTTCATCACGCTATCCCCTATTGTTTTTCCTGAGCATAGCAACGGCCAATCACTCGTCAGGTGCCGCTCGGCACTTTATTTTTTGGGGCGGCGCAACGCCTCGTTGAGTTGATCGAAAGGCACTGCCCAATCACCATCTTCGAGGATGCTTTCTTTCAGGAAGGCGCGCTGGGATTCACTCCAGAACGGGGCATCCACAAGTTTGGTTTCATTCTTCAAAGGTGAATGGCTGGTGATGAACTGATCGATGCTCTGCGGATCATCAGGCAGGCCCAGTTGCTGGAACAGTTCGGCGAATGAATGAATCGGTGCGTCCATGGTTCCTCCTGTGAGCCGGGCTGGCCGTCGATGACGCAGACCCGGCAATGGCTTGCGGTACCCCTGAGTGGCACTGCTTCATGCTCAAATGGATTGGGTGATCACAGTCACCCGACTCCAGATAGACATCGCCCTGGCGGATAAGACTCGCAACAAAAGGAGGATGGGCAAGCAAAAGTAGCCAGGGCTGTAAACCAGCCCCGGCATTCGATCAGATGGGCGCGCGACGCAAAGTGGCGAGGAAGGTCGCCGCGCCGATGAACAAACCGGCGAAGGTACGGTTCAGACGCTTTTGCTGCCTGGGGGTACGCAGCAGGCGCAACACCCGCGCTGCCAGGCCGGTATAGCCGGCCATGACCAGCATGTCTACGCTGACCATGGTTACGGTAATGGCAATGTACTGCGGCAACAGCGCTGCGTGTGGATTGATGAACTGCGGCAAAACAGCCAGCATGAATACCAGCGCCTTGGGATTGCTGACGTTGACCAGAAAACCGCGGAACATCAGGCTCAACGGCTTGCCGATCGGCCGTACCGCTGATTCGTCAGTCATGTCCATGGGTAGCGCGCGCCATTGCTTGTAGGCCAGGTAGACCAGATAGGCGACACCGAACCACTTGATGACATGGAAAGCGGTGGCAGAAGCGGCAAGGATCGCACCCACGCCGGCGGCAATCACAGCGATCTGCACGACCAGGCCTAGCTGCAAGCCCAGGGCATTCCAGTAACCGCGCCAGAACCCGTATTGCAACCCACTGGACATCGAAGCAATCGCTCCGGCACCCGGCGAAAGGCTGATCACCCAACACGCGGCAAAGAACCCCAGCCACACTTCCATCGACATCACACACCTCGCTCAACATTTGTTGCAAAACAGTAAGCTAAGGGGTTGGCGAAAAAATAACCAGCGAATTCTGCTTGAGTGATGGCACCGGCACTGACCCTCGTGGGAGCGGGTCACCCACGAAATGGCCAGGACGGTGCCACCCATGCATCAGGACAACGCTTCGAGCTCAGCCTGCATGCTTTCCAGCGTTTCCAAAGCCTCCATCCAAGCCTCCTCCAGCTCGCCCTCGCGCTGTTTGAGCTTGGTCTGACGAGCCAGCAGCTCACGCAATTCATCCTTGCGCGCCGCTTCGTAAACGCCCCCGTCACCCAGCGCAGCCTCCACCTCGGCCAATTGGCCATGCACTTGGTTAAGCTCGGCCTCCAGTTTGTCGGCCGCCTTCTTGTGCGGCGCCAACTGCTGGCGCAAAGCTGCTGCAGCCTGACGCTGGGCTTTCTTGTCGGTCTTGTCCGGGTTGGGCGGGGCACTGCTGGTTGGCGCGCTGCGCTGACGGTACTCGACCAGCCAGCGGCTATAGTCGTCCAGGTCGCCATCGAAGGGCTCGACCTTGCCATCAGCCACGAGCAGGAAGTCGTCGGTGGTGCTTTTGAGCAGGTGACGGTCGTGGGAAACCACCACCACGGCACCGGCAAATTCTTGCAGAGCCATGGTCAGCGCCATGCGCATTTCCAGGTCCAGGTGGTTGGTCGGCTCGTCGAGCAGCAGCAGGTTAGGCCGCTCCCAGGCGATCAGCGCCAGGGCCAACCTGGCTTTTTCGCCACCGGAGAAATTGACCACCGGCTCGTCGACACGGTCGCCATGGAAGTCGAAACCGCCGAGGAAGTCGCGCAATGTCTGTTCGCGCTCGGTCGGCGCGATGCGCTGCAGGTGCAACAGCGGGCTGGCTTTGTCGTCCAGAGAATCGAGCTGGTGCTGAGCGAAGTAGCCAACGGCCAGGTTCTCGCCACGTACCAGGCGGCCCGACAGCGGCTCAAGCTCGCCAGCCAGGTTTTTGATCAGGGTCGACTTGCCGGCGCCATTGGGGCCGAGCAGGCCGATTCGGGCACCCGGTACCAGCTGCAGCTTGACCTTGTCGAGAATCGCCTTGTCACCATAGCCCAGGCGGCCCTCGGACAGGCTCAGCAACGGGCTGGAGATTTTCTGCGACTCGCGGAAGACGAAGTCGAACGGTGAATCGACATGCGCCGCCGACAGCTCTTCCATGCGCTCCAGGGCCTTGATGCGGCTTTGCGCCTGGCGTGCTTTGGTGGCCTGGGCCTTGAAGCGGGCGATGTACTTTTCCATGTGCGCGCGCTGCGCCTGCTGCTTCTCGTAGGCTTGCTGCTGCTGCGCCAGACGCTCGGCGCGGGTACGCTCGAAGGCGGTGTAGCCGCCCTTGTACAGGTTGAGCTTACGTTGCTCGACATGCAGCACATGGTCGACCACGGCATCCAGGAAATCGCGATCGTGAGAAATCAGCAGCAGGGTCCCTGGGTAGCCCTTGAGCCAGTCTTCCAGCCACAGAATCGCATCGAGGTCCAGGTGGTTGGTGGGCTCGTCGAGCAGCAGCAAGTCAGACGGGCACATCAGCGCCTGGGCCAGGTTCAGGCGCATCCGCCAGCCACCGGAGAAATCGCCGACGCGGCGGTCCATCTGCTCGTTGGTGAAGCCCAGCCCAGCGAGCAACTTACGCGCGCGGGCATCGGCGGTGTAGCCGTCGGCGACCTCCAGCTCACTGTGCAGGCGTGCCAGGGCAGTGCCATCGTGGGCGTGTTCAGCCACGGCAAGTTCCGCTTGCACCTTGCGCAGGCGGGCATCGCCGTCGAGCACATAGTCCACGGCCAGGCGCTCGAGGGTATCGACCTCCTGACGCATGTGAGCAATGCGCCAGTCAGCGGGCAACTGGCAATCGCCGGCATCGGGCGAAAGCTCACCGCGCAGCAGCGCGAACAGGCTGGATTTTCCGGCGCCGTTGGCACCGATCAGGCCGGCCTTGTGACCGGCGTGCAGGGTCATCTCGGCGCCTTCTAGCAAGCGCTGCGGACCACGCTGTAAAGTGAGGTTGGATAGTCTGATCATAGTGGTCGCGGAGTCTACCAGCTTCCTCGGCCCACAGCGTGAGTGGAATGATGCACACCGACCTGTGGAAACACGCCCTGGCGCTGTACGAACGCCCGGGTGTCGAAACGGCCTGCCTTGATGTGCAGGCAATGGGGGGCGATGTTTGCCTGCTACTCTGCGCCACCTGGCTACAGGCGCGTGAAGTGGCTTTCAGTGAACAGCGCGCTCAGGCGCTGCGGGCAATTGCCGAGCCCTGGCAAACAGCCGTGGTAGAACCGTTACGCCATTTGCGCCAGCAATGGCGCACGCCCGCTCAGCACGACCCATTGCTGGCGACATTGCGTGCACAGGTGAAGGGCCTGGAGTTACAAGCAGAACAAACGCTGCTTGAACGGCTGCAGAACTGCGCAAAGCAATGGCCTACAGGCGCCAGTGAAACGGCGAGTGATTGGCTGCACCGGCTAGCGCCGGAGCAGGCTCGCGGCCATGACGCGCTCAACACGTTGCGCGTCGCGGCCGCGGGGCTTCAGGACGCTGAAGAAGACGGCTGAACTGGGGTGCTGCTTGGCGCCGATGAGCTGGCCGACGGAGTCGATGGCTCATTGTTGGCGGGCGCAGCCGGCTTGGCGTCGGCAGGTTTTGCCGAAGTGGATCTTGCTGGCGCTTTCGCGGCAGGTTTTGCTGCTGGCTTGGCGGCGGCTCGCTTAGCCGCTGCTGGCTTGGCCGCTGTTTTGGCAGGCGCCTTGGTTGCTGCGGGTTTAGCTGTTGGCTTGGCGGCGGCAGTTTTCGCAGCCGGTTTGGCGGCGGCTGGCTTGGCCGCTGCTGACTTGGCCGCTGCTGGCTTGGCTGCTGTTTTGGCAGGTGCCTTGGTTGCTGCGGGTTTAGCTACTGGCTTGGCGGCGGCGGTTTTCGCAGCCGGTTTGGCGGCGGCTGGCTTGGCTGCTGCAGACTGGGAAGTAGTGGTCTTGGCAGCCGTTTTGGATGCAGCGGCGCGGGTCGGTGTTTTGGCTGCAGCTGGCTTGGCAGGAGCCTTTGCAGCGACCCGGCTCGCAGGTTTGCCAGCCGCTGGTTTCGCGGCCTTGTCAGCCACTGCACGCTTGTCCAGCGCCTTGCCAGCCGCTTCGCGCACCTTACCGACACCTTGGGCCAGTTTCAGGCTTTCCTGGGCATCGCGTTTTAGCTGTTGGATATAAGCTCGGGTCTGGGTCTGACGATCCTTGAGCGAGTCGAGCAAGGTTTCAAGCTCAGTAATAGCCTTTTGCGCCTTGCTTTGTGCCTTGGCTTTACCTGCCTTGGCTGAATCCTGCAACTTCAAGCGCCCGTTGTGCAGTTTTTCCTGGGCTTTGCCACGTTGCTTTTCCAACTTGGCCAGCAGTTTCTCTGCATCAGCCAGCGCTTGCGAGCAGGCCTCTTCCAAATGTTCGAGCAAGCTGCCCGAAAGTTGCTGGAGCAGGTGTAACGGCGTGCTTACTGGCTTCTTTTTAGCCGACATGGTTTACCTCCTGGCTGACGAGATTGCGGCTCATACTATGCTTGTGCTGCTACCGCCGCTAGGGCATGTTGACAGTATTGTGTGTGCCGCGTTGCATGCCTGGGCAAAGTTGTCATTTTGCAGCTGCGTGCAAGTGTAGTTGCTTAACAAAAGGTTGCTGATATTCACGCATATCGGCTGAATAAGACTGGCATACTCCACGGCTTGTCGAGCTGGAGTTGCCCATGTCGCGCTACCTTGTATTCAGCCTTTGCCTGATGGCGCCTTTAGCCTTGGCGACCACCAATACTGCGCCTGCCAATGATCGAGATCTGGCCTACAGTCTCGGCGCCAGCTTGGGTGAGCGCCTGCGCCAGGAGGTGCCTGGCCTGCAACTGGATGCACTGGTCGAAGGGCTGCGTGACGCGTACCAGGGCCAACCACTAAAGCTTGACCAAGCTACGATGCAGACCATCCTCCAACAGCATGAGGAGCAGGCCTACACAGCTGCTGAGCAAGCCAATGCAGCAAAACTGCAAGCCGTTGAGACCCGTTTCATGGCCAACGAGCGCGCCCGAGCGGGCGTGCACGAGTTGCCTGAGGGAGTGCTGTACACCGAGTTGAAGGCGGGTACCGGCGCGCAACCGCAACCCCATGGCAAGGTCCAGGTACGTTACGTGGGTAGGTTGCCCGACGGCACGGTATTCGATCAGAACCAGCAACCGCAGTGGTTCAGCCTGGACTCGGTAATTGAAGGGTGGCAGGTGGCACTGCCACACATGAAAGCGGGTTCGAGCTGGCGTGTGGTCATACCCTCGGCCCAAGCCTACGGTGCCGAGGGGGCCGGCGACTTGATCGCGCCCTACACGCCGCTGGTGTTCGAAATCGACTTGCTGGCCGTCGGCGGCTGAGGCCCGCCGTCAGGCCTCGACCGCGCCCTCTTCCTTGTGCGCGTTATGCAGCACTTCGATGAGGCAATCTTCGAGTTCGAAACGCTCGTGCAACAGGCTGCCCAACTTGCCGAGTTTCTCGGCGAAGCGTTCGGTGTCCTTGCACTCGCCCTTCTCGCAATGGTCATTGAAGGCCAGGGCGATCTGGGTAATGTCGCTGATCCGCGGGCTGATCTCGTCGGCCAGTTTCAGCGCTTTCTCATCGCCGAACGCCTTGGCCTCGGTGACTAGCTGCTCACTGACTTCAAAGTGCCAGGCGGACACATAGTCGACCAGCACCGCACAGAAATCGCGGTTCTTGTCTTTGTCGGCAAACGCCGGCTTGGCGTCGCGCAAGGTGCGGAAAGCCTGGATCAGTTCCTTTCGCTCCTCGAGCCAACGGTCGATCAGCTTGTGAACCCCACCCCAGCGTTCCTGGGCGTTCTGACAACTATCGAGCATGGCGATCTCTTCCCTTCTGGCCTTCTGGGTAGATGCCCCTGCGCCTCGCACCACGACCATGCAGCACAAAGTGACATCAGCAGGACGACATCGGGCAGTTGTATTCTCGGTATGCGTGCTGGGAGATTATTCCCGCGCGTGCTTGGCATCAAGGTACGCAGCAGACTAAGTTCATACAAGTGTTTAATGGCCGGCTTCACCACCATTGGTCGTGCGAAGGCTGATCGGCGCGCGGCAGGTCAGGGATGACCGAGCGAGCGAAAGCGAAAGGCGAGCAGGCAGCTCAAGGGGACCGCCGCCAGCAGGAGAAAGGCGAGCAAACTCCACTCTGGCAAGGTCAGGTCGAGAAAGCTCCAGGCCAACGAGCTGCAATCGGGGCCGCCGAGCAGGAGCTGGCGGGCAGCCTCACGCCAGGACAGTTCGAACATGCGCCCTATTGGCAGCCAGCACATCGGGCTCGCATCGACCGAGCCCTGCACCCACACATGCCGCGCTGCAAGTGCGGCACCGCCGAATGCGCACAACAGCGCGGTTTGAGCGTAGCGCCTGACCCCGGTAGTACCAGGCGCGTGCACTGCCGCACAGAGGCACACCAATGCGTACATGCCCAGCAATACACGCTGGCTGAAACATAAAGCGCAAGGTACGAGCCCAAGCACACTTTCGAGATAGAAAGAAGCGCCCAACACTGCCAACGAGGCAAGGCATACCGGAATGAACAGTGCGCGCAGACTGGCCAACGACATGGGCAGTAGAAATCCCGGAAAAGTTGTAGTGGCTTGGAACGGTAGAGGAAAATCCGGGGTTGTTTCAAGGCGCTACTGGAATGAGAAGTCCCTATATGAGCGGGGAAGTTTCCACTTGGCTTGTAGGAAACTTCTCAGGGAAGGTTGCGAAATTAACTTTCCACTAGAAAGGAGTCACCCGCCCACATGAGCCCGCGCGCCACGCGGGCTCATGGAGCACTCAGGCCCGCTCGCTCTCGGGCAATGGCAGCGCCAAAAGGCGCTCATCAAGCAAGCCCAAACCTTCTTGAAACAGCTGATTACTGCGTTCGGTTTCGCCCAAGCTGGCCAACAGGCGCGCAAGCTCGGCGCAAGCTTCTGGATTACGCTCCATGCGCAGGCTGCTCTCGAGATAATCGCGTGCTTTGCCCCACAAACGGTTCTGCAGGCTCAGCCGACCAAGCGTGAGCAAAAGGCTTGGGTCTTGCGGATGTTCTTTCAACCAGCCCTCTGCAGCCTGCAACTGCCGCGAAGGGTCATCGCCGCGTACCAGGCCATACAAGCGCGCAAGGTGGCTTTCGTAGTTGCGCTTGAGCGCGGTACGCAGCACCTGCTCGGCTTCACCTTGAGCACCCAGCTGGCGCAACTGTTCCGCATAGGCCAGCACCAGCTGCGGCTCCTGGCGCTGGGCTGCGGTCAATTGCTGCCAGGCGCGCTCGAGTGCCTGGCGCGAGGCTTGCAAATCCTCGCCTCGGGTGGTGGCCAGGCCAAGGTTCTGGCCCCATGCCCGCTTCTCCAACGCGGCGAGCTCATCGACCGGGAGTACCTTGCCCTTGCGCAGATCGGGCAGCAGACGAATCAACGCCGACCAGTCACCACGCTCCAGGTGCAGGCGCTGCAACAGGCGCAACACCTGGGCGTTATGAGGATGGCGCTCGTTCATGGCCATCAACGTCTCTAATGCAGCATCGTGCTCGCCTCGGTCCATCTGCAATTGCGCGTGGGTCAGTGCAATGGCCAGCTCGGCCTGGGGCTGGCGCTCCAGCGCACGCTCCAGCAGGTTGTCGCTGTCCTCCTTACGCCCCAGCTCATTGGCTGCACGAGCGGCGCCAAGGTAATAAAGCAATGGCTGGCGCTCGGCCTCGGCAGCACGGTGCAGGTGACGCTGCGCACTGGCCCAGCGACCCTCGGCCAGGTCCAGTTGGCCTTGTTCGATGGCGATTCGCACCCTTCGGCTGCGGTTGCGCCGCGACCATGGGTTGACCACGCCACTTGAGGTCAGCAGCAATCCAACCAGGTAGCGCAGCAGCAACAGCAGCAGGATCACGCCAGCCAAGGCCGCGAGCGCAGCCCACAGCCCGGACTGATAACGGAAGCTCCCATAGCTGATCAGCACATAACCCGTATGCTTGGCCACTGCGATGCCCAAGGCTGCAGCGACCACGATCGCCAGCACGGCCAGCAGGTAGACACGCTTCATGGTTTGCTCCCTTGCGCCTCGGCAGGCAGATGGCGGCGCTGGATATAGGCCTGCACCGCCGCCAGGCTTTCGCTCAGGTCCGGGGTGACTACCGATACCGGCTGATCGGCCAACGCGTTGAGGCTGTCGAGCATCGCCTTGCTTTGCGGGTTGTCTGCGTTGAAGTTGGCCAGCAGCACGCTGCGCGCATCATCCAAAGCCTGGGTATAGACCTTGGCTTCGCCGTTGAGGGCAGCCCACTGGGCCTGCTCAAGGGTCAGGCTCAAAGCCAGTCGCAGCTGGTTCAACTGCTGCCCGGCCAGCAAAGGCCGCACATTGTCGTCAGCATTGAAGTCGATCTGGAAGTACTTGGAAATTTCCGACCACCACTGGGACAGGCGGCTAGCCACATCGCCGTCGCTGCTCAGCGCGCCGAGCGCGTTGGCATTGCTGGTGAACTCCGGGGATTGGGCGCTCAGTTGCTGCACCAGGTCGCGCTGGGCGGCAAGCTTGAGGAACAGGCCGGTGCGGTCGGGTTGTTCGGTGCTATTGAGCGTAGCCAGGCTACGCGCCAGTTCCTCGCGAGCGGCAAATGCACCCGGGTCGCTCTGTTCGCGCAGGATTTGGTCGGCACCTTCGACCAGCGCTTTGGCACTAGTGATGTCCTGCAACGCCGACAAGCGCAGGGTCGCCAGGCGCAGTAGATGTTCAGCTTCGGCCAAACGCCACTCTTTGCGGCTTTCGCCCAGCACGGTTTCCAAGCGCTGGCTCAGACGTTGCTGATCGCCCTGCAGTTGCGCCACCAAACGGCGACGGTCTTCCAGTTCGCTGGCTGCCGGCAGGCTCGCCAGCTGCGCGCTGATCTGCTGCTCGCGCTGCTGCAGCGCTACGGCGCGCTGGTCAAGCGTTTCGATGTGCTGGCCCTGGTTCAGGGCGCTGCTTTGAAGGTGGCGCACCTGCCAGACACCCCAACCACCGGCGGCTAGCCCAGCGGCACCCAGCAACAGCGCTAGCACGGCCAGACCATTGCCAGAGCGCTTGACGGGCTTGTCGGTGAAAGGTTGCGCCGGCTCCTGCGCCGACGGCTGATCATTGTTGGACAAGACAGTTTCGCTCACGTATCCATCCTTCGCATGGGGGCGCTTCGCGCTAGTTCGAAGCGCCTTGAGAGGCAGGTGCAACACTACGCTGCACCGCTGCCAGCAAAGCCGTGGCGCTCGCGCCATGGCAATCCACAACCTTTAGGGCACCAGCGGCCCGGGCCTGCTCCGCGACCCGCGGGCTCGGCACGAACAACGGCAGGCTGGCCAGCTGCGGCCAATCGGTGGCGGCCAGCTGCTGCAGATGTTCAAGACCCTGCCCACTGCTGACCACCAGGCCATTGAGGCGTTCCGCTTCAATGCGTCGCATCAGCGTACCGGCCGGGTACTCCGGCAGGCAGCGACGATACAGTTCCAGATAATCGACACTAGCACCTTGCTCTGCAAGACGCTCGGCGAGCAGTTCACGACCTCCCACGCCTCGAACGATCAGCACACGCGCCTGAGGCACGCTGATGGCCTGGTGCAAGGCCGCAAGCTTGAGCAATGCTTCGCTGTCGTCACCTTCGGTAGGGAACGACACCCGAAGCCCGGCGCCCTGCAAGACGGCTGCCGTGGCCTGCCCCACGGTAAACCAGGCTGCCACGGGCGCCTGCCGGCCAGCTCGCTGCAACTGCTCAAGCAATAGGCGCGCAGCGGGCTTGCTGACCACAATGATGGCTTGGTACTGCGCCAGCCCGGCCAATTGGCGCAGGGGGCCGTCTGCCAAGGTAACGGGCTCGATGGCCAGCAACGGCAAGCAACTGCTGGCCACACCCGCGCAGGCCAGCTGCTGCGCCAGTACCGCGCAGTCCTCTTCAGGCCGGGTCAGCAGCAGGCGCCAGGGGCTCACGGATGCCCGGCCTCACCGTAGACCTCTTCGAGGATGGCTTGCGCGCCCTGCCCCAGAAGATCTTCGGCAACCTGCACACCCAGGCGTTGCGCAGCTTCGCGCGGCGCGCGCGCCTCAGCCATCAGCAGAGTGCCGCCACTGGGCTGGCCGACCATGCCGCGCAGCCACAGCTGATCACCTTCAAGCACCGCGTAACAGGCGATCGGCACCTGACAGCCGCCATTGAGGCGTTTGTTCAAGGCGCGCTCGGCGACCACGCGGTCGGCGGTATCTGCATGGTGCAGTGGCGCCAGCAATTGATGAATTTCGCTGTCCGCGCTGCGGCACTCGATACCCACTGCGCCCTGGCCGCCGGCTGGCAGGCTGTCGTCGACGCCCATGCTGGCAGTGATGCGGTCCTCGAAACCAAGGCGGATCAGACCTGCCGCCGCGAGGATGATGGCGTCGTACTCACCGGCATCGAGCTTGGCCAGGCGAGTGTTGACGTTACCGCGCAGGAAGTGGATTTTCAGGTCCGGCCGACGGGCCAGCAACTGCGCCTGGCGGCGCAAGCTGGAAGTGCCGACGATGCTACCGGCGGGCAAAGCCGCAAGGCTGGCATAGTTGTTCGAAACGAAGGCATCGCGCGGGTCTTCGCGCTCGCAGATGCAGTACAGCCCCAGGCCGTCGGGGAAGTCCATGGGCACATCCTTCATCGAATGCACCGCGATGTCGGCTTCATTGTCCAGCAGGGCGGTTTCCAGCTCCTTGACGAAAAGGCCCTTGCCGCCGATTTTCGCCAGCGGTGCATCGAGCAGCTTGTCGCCGCGGCTGACCATCGGCACCAGGGTCACCAGCAGCCCGGGGTGGGCCTGCTCAAGGCGGGCTTTGACGTATTCGGCCTGCCACAGGGCCAAGGCACTTTTACGGGTGGCAATGCGGATTTCGCGAGTGGACATGAAACGCCCCGATCCAAAGAAATGCCGCTGATGATAACAGCATCATCGGCATCGCTAGCAGATGTGGGTCAGGAACCTGTCGAGACCTGTAGCGGCGGGCGCGACAGCGCAGCCTCAAAGGGACTGCATCATTTTGCGCACGCCCGCCACATGCCGACGGCTAACGGTCAGCGCATCACCGTCCAAGCCCTTGAGGAACAACTGAAAATGCCCCAGGGGTGTGCGTTGCAGGCGCTCGATGCGCTCACGGGCTACCAATGCGTTACGGTGGATACGCACGAAACGGTCGCCGAATTCGTCCTCCAAAGCCTTGAGCGGCTCATCCAGCAATACCTCGCCGGTTTCGTGACGCAAGGTGACGTATTTGTGATCGGCTATGAAATAAATGACTTGTGGCAATGGAATCAGCTCGATCCCTTTGCGCGTGCGGGCACTGATATGGCTGCGCGGGCTGCCACCCTCGCTGCCAGGCCGAGTCAGTGCTGCCAACTGGGCACGGTTGGGTTTATCGGCCTTGCGCAGTGCATCGCGCAGGGCCTGAGGCTGAATCGGCTTGGTCACGTTGCTGAGGGTGCTGTCTTTGAACGCCTCGGCGCCGTATTCATCGTCACCGGTACAGAACACCACCGAAGGGGGCGACTCGCGCTCGCAGAGGCGAGCGGCGACCTGCAGGCCATCCAGGCCTGGCATGCCGATGTCCAGCAGCACCACATCCGGCTTGAGGCTTTCGATCAGCGCCAGGGCCTCTTCGCCATTCGTGGCGCTGGGCTCCAGCACGGTGTACCCCTCCAGTTCAGCGATCATGCGTGTAAGGCGGTCACGGGCTTGGGGTTCATCATCAACGATCAGGACATTCATAATTGCTCTGGATTCCTGAGTGAGTCTCGCACAGGTATAGCGTAGACAAGAGCAGGTCGAGCGACGCTGCGGTCACGCTCTAGACCTGTACGAAGGCCAAAGATTCACTGAGCCGGCAGAAACGCTGCCAGTCCTCTGTCCAACTGTAGACGGTCCATGGAACACTGCCGTTCAATCGGTGAATATCGTCGTGTGCGACCTTGGGGTGTGTTTTGCAACGGTTTCTGTCGACCGACGCCCTGCGGCGCAAGGCCCAACCCTGCTATCATCGGCGCCACTTTTTCGTTCACGCCTGCAATGAGTGAATCCATGAGCACCGACAAGACCAATCAGTCCTGGGGCGGCCGCTTCAGTGAACCCGTCGACGCCTTCGTCGCCCGTTTCACCGCCTCGGTCGACTTCGACAAGCGCCTGTACCGCCACGACATCATGGGTTCGATCGCCCACGCCAGCATGCTGGCGCAGGTCGGCGTACTGAGCGATGCCGAACGCGACACCATCATCGATGGCCTGAAAACCATTCAGGGTGAAATCGAGGCCGGCAGTTTCGACTGGCGCGTCGACCTTGAAGACGTACACATGAACATCGAAGCGCGCCTGACCGACCGCATCGGTATCACCGGCAAGAAGCTGCACACCGGCCGCAGCCGCAACGACCAGGTGGCCACCGATATCCGTCTGTGGCTGCGTGACGAGATCGACCTGATCCTTGCCGAAATCACCCGCCTGCAGCAGGGCCTGCTGGAGCAGGCCGAGCGTGAAGCCGAAACCATCATGCCTGGGTTCACGCACCTGCAAACCGCCCAGCCGGTGACTTTCGGCCACCACCTGCTGGCCTGGTTCGAAATGCTCAGCCGCGACTACGAGCGCCTGGTGGACTGCCGCAAGCGCACCAACCGCATGCCTCTGGGCAGTGCCGCACTGGCCGGTACCACCTACCCGATCAACCGTGAGCTGACCTGCCAGCTGCTGGGCTTCGAAGCCGTGGCCGGCAACTCGCTGGACGGCGTTTCGGATCGTGACTTCGCCATTGAGTTCTGCGCTGCCGCCAGCGTGGCGATGATGCACCTGTCGCGCTTCTCCGAAGAGCTGGTGCTGTGGACCAGCGCCCAATTCCAGTTCATCGACCTGCCTGATCGCTTCTGCACCGGCAGCTCGATCATGCCGCAGAAAAAGAACCCCGACGTACCTGAACTGGTGCGCGGCAAGAGCGGCCGAGTGTTCGGCGCGCTGACCGGGCTGTTGACCCTGATGAAAGGCCAGCCACTGGCCTACAACAAGGACAACCAGGAAGACAAAGAGCCACTGTTCGACGCTGCCGACACGCTGCGCGACTCGCTGCGCGCCTTCGCCGACATGATCCCGGCGATTAAGCCCAAGCATGCGGTCATGCGCGAAGCGGCCCTGCGCGGCTTCTCGACCGCCACTGACCTGGCCGACTACCTGGTCCGTCGTGGCCTGCCGTTCCGTGATTGCCACGAAATCGTCGGCCATGCCGTGAAGTATGGCGTGGACACCGGCAAAGACCTGGCCGAAATGAGCCTGGACGAGCTGCGCCAGTTCAGCGACCAGATCGAGCAGGACGTGTTCGCCGTGCTGACGCTGGAAGGCTCGGTGAACGCGCGTGACCACATCGGTGGTACCGCCCCGGCCCAGGTTCGCGCTGCGGTCGCGCGCGGCAAGGCGCTGCTGGCTTCGCGCTGACGCCTATCGCCAGCGCGTGCTCTGGATCGCCGGTGAAGCCTTTACAGCGAAGGCTTCACCGGCGACGGCTTGCGCTGAGCCCTCAGCGTTTACCGCTGCGGATCATTTCCATGAAGGCTGGCATCGCAGCCTCCTTATCCGCCACGATCCGCGCCATGTGCGGGTTCTCGCCCATCAGCTGCAGCAACGCCTTGGCCTGGGGGAAGTCCGCCAGCAGGTCGATGCCCAGTACCTTCTTGCCCACTGCGCACGCAAGGTCCACCGAGAAGCAGAACATCAGGTCGGCCAGGGTCAGCTGTTCACCCGCCACGTAAGGCGCGAAGCGACCATTGCGCTTGAGGGTGGCGAACCCGGCCAGCAATTCGGTGCGCGCACGCTCCTTGATCAGCGGCTCCACCGCCATGCCGAAGAACGACTCGGCATAGCAGGTACGTGCTGGCAACTCGATATACAGTTCGATTTCTTTAAGCAGCTCGCGCACTTTGGCCTGGCTGAACGGGTCGCTTGGCAGCAGCGCTTTACCTGGTTGGGTCTGCTCGATGTAGTCGAGGATGACGCTGGTTTCGCTGATAAAGCCGTGCTCGGTTTCCAGCACTGGCACCTTGCCGCGCGGGCTGACATCCAGCGCATGCGGCGCTTGCCCGCCGTAGAACGTGACCTCTTCAAAAGGCACGCCTTTCTCCAGCAAGGCCAGCTTGACCATGTTGTAGTAGTTGCTGACCGAGAATCCGTGAAGCTTGAGCATGGGGTTACAGCCTCCAGGCCGTGTGGGAATGGCCCGGCTGTTATAGACCGTCTACCGTTGCCTGACCAGCGTCATGCACACGGTCGATGACCGGGCATTGCCAGCGAAGGCATGGCAAACTGTCCCTCCCACCCAAGGAGTACCGCCATGAGCGAACATGACGAAATCGACAACGACGACGAAGCCTTCGCCGAGGCGACCCTGACCGAAGCCATCGAGAACCAGATCGAAAGCGGTGAACCGCCGGCCGCCAAGGCCACGTTCAACAAACTGACGCTGGTGGGCTACGAGCGCGAAGACATTCTCAACCTCATGGCCCACGTGCTGGCCATCGAAATCGACAACATGCTCAAGGAAGATCGCCCATTCAACGGCCAGTGGTACGAAGACGCCCTTCGCGCCTTGCCCGAGCTGCCGCCTGAGGCAGATCAAGGCGACGACGCATAACCCGACTACACTCCAGGGTCAGGCACCGCTGGCGGTGCCGCCATCCTTGTCTGGAAGTCAGGAGTCGCCATGTCCTTCACCCCCGAACTGATCGCCGAAATGGAAGTGCTCGCCCTGTTCAACCTGGACAGCAACCAAGAAGGGATCAAGATCCACGCAAACGCCTCCCCCACCCTGGTTGCCGCCGCGCAACGCCTGTATGACAAGCAGGTGACCGATCAGCCTGACGGTGGCTACCTTACAAGCCTTGGGCATGATGCGGCAGAAAGCGTGCAACTGCTGCTCAACATCCTCAAGGCACCGCAGCCGGCCTGAACCCATGCTGCCCTCTTCGCGCAACGCTGCGC
>NZ_JBJJLN010000038.1:0-44815 GCF_046230725.1 Pseudomonas sp. KCJK9000
GCGTACGAAGCGCATATTCAGACTGCGCATTTTCGTGACAGCAGGCCCCTGGTCGAACCTCTGATCCTCGAGCAGGAATGCTTCGAGAGCGATGTGGTAGCCCGCAATCCGGGCTTCTGACTGCACAAAAAAGCAAGCCCCGGTAAAAACCGGGGCTTGCTGGGTATGAGTGGCCAAATCCGTTTGGCCGACGGGACAATCCTTATTCGGCTTTCAGGCCGTCAGCCATAACGCTCTTAACGCCCTTGATGTTCTTGGTGATGCGTACTGCTGTGTCTTTTTGAGCCTCGGTAACTTTCACATCAGAAGACAGGGATACGACGCCGTGGCTGGTTTCAACTTTGATGTCGCTGCCTGGGACGCCTTTTTCGGTCATCAGATCAGCTTTCACCTTGGTGGTGATCCAGGTGTCCGAACCTTCCTGCTTGGCATTATCCACAGTGTTGGAAGCCAGCATGACCGGAGCTTGAGTAGCTTCGGCAGCGAACGCGCCGTTAGCCATGGTCAGCGTCAGGGCAGTAGCAGTGGCGGCAGCAATGGCAAACTTCTTCATGTGATTTACTCCTGTTTATCGATAGGTCTGCGCCTTAATGGTTGGCGGCAGATATAAAAGTAATTGCAGTTGCTGTGCCAACCTTGAATAAGTATTTTTCCCTTAAAAATCAGATACTTGAAAAAAGGGCGCCATAATTGGCTCGTGCATTTTGCAATCAGCAGGAAAAAGCTGCATGCAAGATGCAAGTCCGCAAAAGGTTCCCGAAGCGCATAAAAAAAGGGCCCTGAAAGGGCCCTTTTTCGTTTTCAGGTCAGACGCTTAGACGCCCGAAGCCTTGGCTGCAGCTACGTCTTTGATCGACAGCTTGATACGGCCGCGGTTGTCCACGTCCAGTACCAAGACCTCGACTTCCTGGCCTTCTTTCAGCACATCGGTCACTTTCTCGACACGAGCGTCGCTCAGCATCGAGATGTGCACCAGGCCGTCTTTGCCTGGCAGGATGTTGACGAAGGCGCCGAAGTCGACGATGCGCTCGACCTTGCCGACGTAGATCTTGCCGATCTCGGCCTCGGCGGTGATGCCCAGAATGCGCTGCTTGGCAGCTTCTGCCGCATCTTTGGTTTCGCCGAAGATCTTGATCGAGCCGTCGTCTTCGATGTCGATCGAAGCCTTGGTTTCTTCGCAGATGGCGCGAATGGTCGCGCCGCCCTTGCCGATGACGTCACGGATCTTGTCGGTGTCGATCTTCATCGCGATCATGGTCGGGGCGTTGGCCGACAGTTCGGTACGCGACTGGCCAATGATCTGGTTCATCTGACCGAGGATGTTCAGGCGCGCTTCCAGGGCTTGGCCCAGGGCGATCTCCATGATTTCTTCGGTGATGCCGTTGATCTTGATGTCCATCTGCAGCGCGGTCACGCCTTTGGCGGTACCGGCTACCTTGAAGTCCATGTCGCCCAGGTGGTCTTCGTCACCCAGAATGTCGGTCAGAACTGCGAATTTCTCGCCTTCCTTGACCAGGCCCATGGCGATACCGGCAACCGGCGCCTTCATCGGCACGCCAGCGTCCATCAGCGCCAGGGAGGCACCGCAGACCGAAGCCATGGAGCTGGAGCCGTTGGATTCGGTGATTTCCGACACTACACGAATGGTGTACGGGAACACGTCAGCAGCCGGCAGCATGGCCTGTACCGAACGACGGGCCAGGCGGCCGTGACCGATTTCGCGGCGGCCAGCACCACCCATGCGGCCACACTCGCCTACCGAGAACGGTGGGAAGTTGTAGTGCAGCATGAACGGGTCTTTTTTCTCGCCTTCAAGGGTGTCCAGCAGCTGGGCATCACGTGCAGTACCCAGGGTCGCAACGACCAGGGCCTGAGTTTCGCCACGGGTGAACAGCGCCGAACCGTGAGTCTTGGGCAGCACGCCAACTTCGATGTTCAGCGGGCGCACGGTCTTGGTGTCGCGGCCGTCGATACGAGGCTTGCCGTTGACGATGTTTTCGCGCACGGTGCGGTATTCGATTTCGCCGAAGATCTCTTTGACTTCAGCAGCCGACGGCTGGCCTTCCTCACCGGAGAACTTGGCAACGGCCTGATCGCGCAGCTCGCCCAGGCGCGCATAGCGGTCAGCCTTGACGGTGATGGTGTAGCCCTGGGAAACGGCTTCGCCGAATTCGGCGCGGATGGCGTTGAACAGCTCGGTGTTGGCAACGGCCGGTTTCCAGTCCCAGGTTGGCTTGCCAGCTTCTGCAGCCAGCTCTTTGACCGCCTGGATGACCGCCTGGAATTCGTCGTGGGCGAACAGTACTGCGCCCAGCATCTGGTCTTCGGTCAGCTCTTGTGCTTCGGACTCAACCATCAGCACGGCGTCGGAAGTACCGGCAACAACCATGTCCAGGCTCGAGGCAGCCAGTTGCTCGTAAGTCGGGTTCAGCAGGTAGCCAGTGCTTTCGTGGAAGGCAACGCGGGCTGCGCCGATCGGGCCTTCGAACGGAATACCGGAGATCGCCAGGGCGGCCGAGGTACCGATCATCGCTGCGATGTCCGGGTCGGTCTTCTTGCTGGTCGAAACCACGGTGCAGACGACCTGCACTTCGTTCATGAAGCCTTCTGGGAACAGCGGGCGGATCGGACGGTCGATCAGGCGCGAGGTCAGCGTCTCTTTCTCGGAAGGACGGCCTTCACGCTTGAAGAAGCCACCTGGGATCTTGCCGGCAGCGTAGGTCTTTTCCTGGTAGTGGACAGACAGAGGGAAGAAGCCCTTGCCTGGGTCGGCCTGCTTGGCGCCGACCACGGTCACCAGCACGGTGACATCGTTGTCGACGGTAACCAGCACGGCGCCGGTTGCCTGACGGGCAATACGGCCCGTTTCGAGAGTAACGGTCGATTGACCGAACTGGAATTTCTTGATTACCGGGTTCACGGTTTCCTACCTTTTTTCAGTGGCTCTGGGGGAACTGGTTTCTTGCGAATTCTTGGGCAGAACGGGGAATCGGCCCCATTGACCGTCCAGATACAACACGAGGTTGGGAGCCTGGCCGCTGCGCGGTAAACCGCTCAGCACAACCAGGCTGCCAACCTCGCAGATACGCGTGGCGTGCCCGACGGCGATACTGCAAAGCAGCATAGCCGAAGCTTGCGACACGCCATGCACACCACTGACCAGGCCGCTATTAGCGACGCAGGCCCAGGCGACCGATCAGGGCGCTGTAACGAGTGGTGTCTTTGCCCTTCAGGTAATCCAGCAGCTTACGACGCTGGTTGACCATACGGATCAGACCACGACGGGAGTGGTGGTCTTTATCGTTGGCCTTGAAGTGGCCTTGCAGCTTGTTGATGTTGGCGGTCAGCAGAGCAACCTGCACTTCCGGGCTACCGGTATCGCCGGCGGCTTGCTGGTAATCGGCAACGATCTGAGCTTTTTCTTCAACGCTGAGGGCCATGAGGCTTCTCCAAATTCAACGGATCCCGCAAGCGGGCTCCAATAGGCCAGGGACTGAACCCTGTATTAATAAAATGAGTTGTGACCGTGCCTACTAACAGCCACCCTCGCCCACCGGTTTTGGCACAAGCCTCGGCCGATGGTTTCGGTCATTCCGACCGAATCAGTCGACGCGGCGCGATGCGCCCGTCTTCGCTCACCTCACCGATACCGATGAAGCGGGCATTGTGATCCTGTACGCGGACCATGCCGAACTGCGGTGCATCCGGCGCCCGCACTGCCTGGCCATGCAGCCAGTAGAACGCGCTGTGCTCGGACAGGCACACCAGTGGCCAGTCTTGCAGCCCACTGTCGGACGGCATCAGGAAGCGGTCGAGCGCCTCATTTCCGCCTTCGGCGTGGGCCTGCTCGAGTTCCTCGAGGGTAACCGTCTGGGCCAGGGCGAAGGGCCCGGCCTGGGTGCGGCGCAGCTCGGCGACGTATGCACCGCAACCTAGCGCCTCACCTATATCCTCTACCAGGGTACGGATATAGGTGCCTTTGCTGCAGCCTACCGACAATCGCGCGCGGGTGCCTTCGCACTCGAGCAACTCCAAGCGGCCAATAGTAACAGAACGCGCCTCGCGCTCCACTACCTCTCCTGCACGCGCCAGCTTATAAAGCGGCTGGCCGTCGCGCTTGAGTGCCGAGTACATCGGCGGTACCTGACGGATTTCTCCGCGAAAACGCGGGATCACGGCTTCGATGTCGGCGCGACCAACGGTCACTTCGCGGGTCTGCAGGACTTCGCCTTCGGCGTCAGCAGTAGTAGTAGTCTGCCCCATCTGCATGACCGTTTCGTAGCCCTTGTCGGAATCGAGCAGGTACTGCGAAAACTTGGTGGCCTCACCGAAGCACAGTGGCAGCACGCCGGTTGCCAGCGGGTCAAGGCTGCCGGTGTGGCCAGCCTTCTCGGCATTGAGCAGCCAGCGGACTTTCTGCAGCGCAGCATTGGAAGTGAAACCCAGCGGCTTGTCGAGCAGGATGATGCCGCTGACGTTGCGGCGGATACGTTTGACCTGGGCCACCGCTTACTCCTTGGCGTCCGGCTCGTCGGCATCCTTGTGCAGGCGGTCTTCGGCCACTGCACGCTCGATCAGCGCCGACAGGTGAACACCGCGGCTGACACTTTCATCGAAGTGGAAGTGCAGTTGCGGCACGCTGCGAAGCTGCATCGAGCGGCCCAGGTGCAGGCGCAGGAAGCTGGCGGCGCTGTTCAAGGCCTTGAGCGACTGCTGCACGGCGTCTGGCGCTTCTTCGCCCATGACGGTGATGAAGACCTTGGCATGGCCCAGGTCGCGGCTGACATCCACGGCGGTGATGGTCACCAGGCCGACGCGTGGGTCCTTGACTTCACGGCGGATCAGCTCGGCCAGCTCACGCTGCATCTGATCCCCGATACGTTGGGTACGGCTGTATTCTTTGGCCATTCTTGCTACCTGTAACTTAAAGCGGCAAACGCCCGGTGAGGCGGGTGCCTGACCGGGCGCTACCTACTGAGGCGCTGCCCACCGCCCTGCGGCGGGGGCTGGCGCCCTGCTCTCCCTTAGAGGGTACGAGCAACCTGGACTTTCTCGAAGACTTCGATCTTGTCGCCGACCTTGACGTCGTTGTAGCTCTTGACGCCAATACCGCACTCCATGCCCGAACGCACTTCGGCAGCGTCGTCCTTGAAGCGACGCAGCGATTCCAGCTCGCCTTCGAAGATCACAACGTCTTCGCGCAGTACGCGGATCGGACGGTTGCGGTATACGGTACCTTCGATGACCATACAGCCAGCGATGGCGCCGAACTTCGGCGAACGGAACACGTCACGCACTTCGGCCACACCCAGGATGTTCTCGCGAACATCGCTGCCGAGCATGCCGGTCAGAGCTTTCTTGACGTCTTCGATGATGTCGTAGATCACGTTGTAGTAACGCATATCCAGACCTTCCTGCTCGACAATCTTGCGCGCACCGGCATCGGCACGCACGTTGAAGCCGAACAGTACTGCATTCGAAGCCAGCGCCAGGTTGGCGTCGCTTTCGGTGATACCACCGACGCCGCCACCGATCACGCGTACCTGAACTTCGTCGTTGCCCAGGCCCGACAGCGAACCCTGCAGTGCTTCCAGGGAGCCGCGAACGTCGGTCTTGAGGACGATGTTGAGGGTCTTCTTCTCTTCCTGACCCATGGTCTCGAAGATGTTTTCCAGCTTGCCGGCGTGAGCACGGGCCAGCTTGACCTCGCGGTACTTGCCTTGACGGAACAGGGCAACTTCACGGGCCTTCTTCTCGTCGGCAACCACGGACAGCTCGTCACCGGCTTCCGGGGTACCGTCCAGGCCAAGAATCTCGACCGGGATCGACGGGCCGGCTTGCTTCACAGGCTTGCCGTTCTCGTCGAGCATGGCACGCACGCGGCCATAGTTGGAGCCGCACAGGACCATGTCGCCCTGACGCAGGGTACCGTCCTGAACCAGGATGGTTGCCACCGGGCCACGGCCCTTGTCCAGGCGCGATTCGACCACCACGCCACGACCAGGAGCGGTCGGAGTAGCGGTCAGCTCGAGGATCTCGGCCTGCAGCAGGACGGCTTCAAGCAGCTCGTCGACACCGGTACCCATCTTCGCCGAAACCTTGACGAATGGCGTGTCACCACCCCAGTCTTCGGAGGTTACGCCTTCGACGGCCAGTTCGTTGCGAATGCGATCGAGGTCGGCACCAGGCTTATCGATCTTGTTCACTGCAACCACCAGCGGAACGCCAGCTGCCTTGGCATGCTGAACGGCCTCGCGGGTCTGTGGCATCACGCCGTCGTCCGCCGCCACTACCAGGATGACGATGTCGGTGGCCTTGGCACCACGGGCACGCATCGCGGTGAACGCGGCGTGGCCTGGGGTATCGAGGAAGGTGACCATGCCGCGGTCGGTTTCCACGTGGTAGGCACCGATGTGCTGGGTGATACCACCGGCTTCGCCGGCAGCTACCTTGGCACGACGGATGTAGTCGAGCAGCGAGGTCTTGCCATGGTCAACGTGACCCATGACGGTGACAACCGGCGCGCGGGATTCAACTTCACCTTCGAACTTCAGCGACTCGGCCAGGGAGTCTTCCAGGGCGGTATCGCTGACCAGGGTCACTTTGTGGCCCAGTTCTTCGGCGACCAGCTGAGCGGTTTCCCGGTCGAGCACCTGGTTGATGGTGACCGGCGTACCCAGCTTGAACATGAACTTGACCACTTCGGCGCCCTTGACGGACATCTGGTTGGCAAGCTCGGAGACGGTAATGGTCTCGCCGATGGTCACGTCACGGATGACGGGGCCGGTCGGGTTCTGGAAGCCGTGCTGGTTGCGTTTCTTCAGCTTGCTCTTGCCACCGCGGCCACGGCGTACGCCATCGCTTTCTTCATCTGTGGTGCGTGGCGCGGCACGAGGGGTCGGAGCTTTTTCCTTCTCCTTGACCTTGACCTTGATCGACACACGTGGCGCTTCGCCACGACGCTCGCCACCACGACGGTCTTCGTCACGGGTGCGGCCTTCGTTGCGACGGGCTTCGTCCTTCTTGCGCTCGGCAGCACGGGCTGCGGCGTCTTCGGACGCTGGTGCGTCGGCCACGACCGGAGCTGGAGCTGGTGCCGGCGCGGGCTCAGCCTTGGCGGCAGGCGCCGCAGTGGAGGCAGTGGCTTGCGCCTGACGGCGAGCCTGCTCTTCATTGCGCTGGCGCACTTCGGCCTCGACCTTTTCGCGAGCGGCATTTTCAGCCGCGCGGCGCTCATCGAGCTCACGTTTTTGCTCAGCCTGGATTTCTTCCTGGCTGCGCTGCACGAAAACTTTCTTCTTGCGTACTTCTACGCTGATGCTCTTGCTACCGGCGACACGCAGGGTGCTGGTGGTTTTGCGCTGCAAGGTAATCTTGCGCGGCTCTTCCGCCTTGCTCTTGTGGCTGCTTTTCAAATGGGTCAGCAGAGTCTGCTTCTCATTGTCGGTCACTACCTGACCGGCGTCGGTGTGCGGCAGACCTGCCTCACGCATCTGCTGCAGCAGGCGCTCTACCGGTGCCTCGACCTCTTGGGCCAGTTCTTTCACCGTGACTTGCGTCATGCACTTCTCTCCTCAGGCCGCGCCTAATTACTCGAACCAGTGGGCTCGGGCGGCCATGATCAACTTGCCGGCACGCTCTTCGTCGATGCCGTCGATGTCGAGCAGGTCGTCAATCGACTGCTCGGCCAGGTCTTCGCGGTTAACCACGCCGCGCACCGCCAGTTCCGCTGCCAGGTCCTTGTCCATGCCCTCGAGGGAGAGCAGGTCTTCGGACGGATGAGCGTCTGCCAGTTTTTCTTCGGTAGCGATGGCCTTGGTCAACAAACGGTCCTTGGCACGAGCGCGCAGCTCATTGACGATATCTTCGTCAAAGCCATCGATGTTGAGCATTTCTTCCAACGGTACGTAGGCAATTTCTTCGAGGCTGGTGAAGCCTTCGTCGACCAGCACTTGGGCCAGCTCCTCGTCGACTTCCAACTCTTCGATGAAATTGCGCAGGATGTCGCCGGTTTCAGCCTGTTGCTTGGCCTGGATGTCCTTCTCGGTCATCACGTTCAGGGTCCAGCCAGTCAGCTGACTGGCCAGGCGAACGTTCTGACCACCACGGCCAATGGCCTGGGCCAGGTTGTCTTCGGCGACGGCGATGTCCATTGCATGGGCATCTTCATCAACGATGATCGCCGCGACTTCAGCCGGCGACATGGCGTTGATGACGAACTGCGCCGGGTTCTCGTCCCACAGGACGATATCCACACGCTCACCACCCAGCTCGCCGGATACGGCCTGGACGCGCGAACCACGCATGCCGATGCAGGCACCTTGCGGATCGATACGCTTGTCCTTGGAGCGGACGGCGATCTTGGCACGCGAACCCGGATCACGGGAGGCTGCCATGACTTCGATGAGGCCTTCGGCGATTTCCGGCACTTCGATGCGGAACAGCTCGATCAGCATCTGTGGCGCGGTACGCGACAGAATCAGCTGAGGGCCGCGGTTCTCGGTGCGGATTTCCTTGAGCAGGGCACGCAAGCGTACACCGACTCGGAAGGTCTCACGTGGAATGATGTCTTCGCGGGCCAACAGGGCCTCGGCGTTGTTGCCCAGGTCAACGATGACGTTGTCGCGGGTAACTTTCTTGACGGTGCCGGAGATGATCTCGTTGACCCGCTCGCGGTAGGCGTCGACCACCTGGGCGCGCTCGGCTTCACGGACCTTCTGCACGATGACCTGCTTGGCGGTCTGCGCGGCGATACGGCCGAACTCGATGGACTCGATCTTTTCTTCGATCACATCACCGATTTTGGCTTCCGGATGCGTGTCCTTGATCTTGTCCAGCCAGGTTTCGATCGCAGGATCGTCCAGGTCGTTTTCGTCGACCACGGTCCAGCGACGGAACGTTTCGTAGCTACCGGTGTGGCGGTTGATTTCCACACGCAGGTCGACTTCGTCCTCAAAACGTTTTTTGGTTGCAGTGGCCAGGGCCACCTCCAGCGCTTCGAAAATGACGCCGGGCGGTACACCTTTTTCGTTGGATACCGATTCAACAACCAGCAGTACTTCTTTGCTCATCGTACGCCTCGCCTTGCGCAAGCCATTGGGCCCGGATAATCCGCCGGGCCCGGCACGTCTCAGTCAAAACTGGGAATAATATTGGCCTTGTCGATCGAGTCGATCGGCAGCAGGAACTCTTGGTTGTCCACCTGAACCACCACATCCTGCTCCTCCACACCACGGAGAAGGCCCTGGAAGTTACGACGACCCTCGAAGGGTGAACGCAGCTTGATCTTCACTTGTTCGCCGGCATGCGAGGCAAACTGTTCCAACGTGAACAGTGGGCGATCCATGCCTGGAGAGGAGACCTCAAGGGTATATTCGCTGCTGATAGGATCTTCCACATCGAGGATCGCGCTGGCCTGCCGGCTGACCGCTTCGCAGTCGTCCACCAGGATGCCACCTTCCTTGTCGATATAGATGCGCAGTACCGAATGCTTACCCTGGGATACGAACTCGATCCCCCAGCACTGATAGCCCAGACCCTCGACCACCGGGGCCAACAAGGCCTGCAACTGTTCTAGCTTGCTCGACACCTGAACCCCCTCGTGCATGCTGTGCAAATAAAAAATGGGCGAAGCGCCCATCCCTGAAAGCGCCGTAGGACAACGACGCCGTAAATTCTTCAGCTAGCAAAAAGCCCCTTAAAAGGGGCTCCGCTGAAGCTGGTTGCGGGGGCTGGATTTGAACCAACGACCTTCGGGTTATGAGCCCGACGAGCTACCAAGCTGCTCCACCCCGCGACAAAGCTGGGGCGAAAGTATAAGACCTAACCTACTCAAGGGTCAAATCCAAACCTTCACCTGCAAGAAAGCCCGCTAAAGCGGGCTCTCAAGCTTCAATTGGTACCGAGAAGGGGACTCGAACCCCTACACCCTATGGGCACAACCACCTCAAGGTTGCGTGTCTACCAATTCCACCACCTCGGCAATACTACTACTTGAAACCCGTTACTTCTGCTCTTCGGCCGGAGGAGGTACATCACCTTTAGGGGTGGTTTCGCTCTTCTGCTCCTGGAGCACCGGTACATCATCATTAACTGCCGGTTTGGGCTGCTCTTTCACTTCTAGCACTGCTGGATCTGGAAGACCTGCTTGGCTAAGCTGATGAGCTTGTTGCTTCGCGAAGTATCCTAACCCAAGTGCTGTCAAAAAGAAAGTGGCAGCGAGTATAGCAGTTAATTTACTTAGGAACGTTGCAGAACCTTGGCTTCCGAACACAGTGTTTGAGGCACCTGCGCCGAAAGATGCTCCTGCTTCCGCACCTTTACCCTGTTGCAGCAGAACCAGCACTACAAGCGACAGCGCTGCCAACAGATGAAAAACAACGATAACTGTTTCCAGCATTTGTTCAGTTTCCTGCGGCGCGACAAATTGCACCGAATTCGTCTGCGTTCAGGGAAGCTCCACCAATGAGCCCCCCATCGATATCCGGCATGCCGAACAGTTCGGCCGCATTGGCCGCCTTCACGCTGCCGCCGTAGAGAAGCTGCACGCTTGCGGCAACTTCGGCGTCTTCGGCTGCCAACTGCGCCCGGATGGCTGCGTGCACATCCTGAGCCTGCTGAGGCGAAGCCGTCAAACCTGTGCCAATGGCCCAAACAGGCTCATAGGCAATTACTGCTTTGGCAAAAGCCTTAACACCGAACGCGTCGATGATACTGCTTAGTTGCCCCCCGACAACTTCGAGGGTTTTGCCTGCCTCGCGCTCTTCGAGGGTTTCCCCTACGCAAAGCACCGGCATTAAACCACTAAGTTGAGCGGCTGCAAACTTCTCTTTCAACACTTCTTCACTTTCGCCAATGATCTGGCGGCGTTCGGAATGGCCAATCAAGACAAACTTGCAACCTGCTTCAACCAACTGACTGGGTGCAACTTCACCGGTCAGCGCGCCCTGTTCGGGCTTTATTGCAGAATTCTGTGCTCCGACGGCGATTTCCTTGCCTTGCAACCCATCAATGACTTGATTGATGAATAACGTTGGCGGAAACACCGCTACTTCGACACCGTTCGGCACGGACATATCGCCCAGGCCCAGGATCAGCTCAGCGACGCTGGCGCGGGTACCGTGCATCTTCCAGTTACCAGCTACCATGGGGCGACGCATGCTTTACCTCGTCGGTCAAAGTGGGCGCAGATCTTACCCAACCCGATCTGCGCTGGCAAGCCTCTTTCAGGCACAAACTTCGGTGACCAGCTTGGCCAAGGCTTCGGCATGGCCGCGCACCTGGTTTTCGTCGTCGCCTTCGACCATCACCCGCACCAAGGGCTCGGTGCCGGATTTACGCAGCAGCACGCGCCCACGCCCAGCCATGGCTTCGGTGGCCTTGGCACTGGCTTGCTTGACCGCAGGGTGCTCCAACGGGTCGACCTTGCTCGCACCAAAGCGCACGTTGATCAGCACCTGAGGGCACTTGCGCAAAGCCTGGCGGGCCTGAGCCAGGGTTTCACCCCGGCGCTTGAGCGCCATCAGCACCTGCAGCGCGGCAATGATCGCGTCACCCGTCGTGGTGTGATTGCAGCAAACGACATGCCCGGAGTTCTCCCCGCCAATCAACCAGTCACGCTCGAGCAGCTCAGCCATCACGTAGCGATCGCCAACCTTGGCGCGCACGAAGGGGATATCCAGGTCCTTGAGCGCCAGCTCCAGGCCCAGGTTGCTCATCAGTGTGCCGACCACCCCGCCCTGCAACTTGCCACGTTCGTGCAGGTCGCGAGCAATGATGTAGAGCAATTCGTCACCGTCGACGATCGCCCCTGTGTGATCGACCATCAGCACGCGGTCACCATCGCCGTCAAAAGCGATACCCAGGTCGGCATGACCGACCAGCACGGCAGCCTGCAACGATTCGATGTGAGTCGAGCCGCAACCCTCGTTGATGTTCAGGCCGTCGGGCTGCGCATGGAGCACGGTCACATCGGCTCCAAGCTCGCGAAACACGCTTGGTGCAACCTTGTAGGTGGCGCCGTGAGCACAATCGACCACCAGTTTGAGGCCTTCGAACCCAGTACTGCTCGGCACGCTGCTCTTACAGAACTCGATGTAGCGCCCCGCCGCATCGTTGATGCGCGACACCTTGCCCAGTTTGCTCGATTCGACCACGGTCATCGGCTGGTCGAGCAACTCTTCGATCATCAATTCGACTTCGTCGGGCAGCTTGGTGCCTTGGCCTGAGAAGAACTTGATGCCGTTGTCATCGTGAGGGTTGTGCGAGGCACTGATGACAATGCCGGCTTCGGCATGGAAGGTGCGGGTCAGGTACGCGATGGCCGGGGTCGGCATCGGCCCGAGCAGCATCACGTCAGCACCGGCCGCCGACAAACCCGCTTCAAGCGCCGATTCGAACATGTAACCGGAAATACGCGTGTCCTTACCCACCAGCACCCGGCAGTTGCCTTGCTTGCGGAAGGCCATGCCGGCCGCCCAGCCCAGCTTCAACATGAAATCCGGCGTGATCGGGTATTCACCGACGCGGCCACGGATACCGTCGGTACCAAAGTATTTTCTGCTCATAGTGACTCCAAAGTTCTTATTCGGCGTTCTGCACCGCGGCGATCATGCGCACGACATCGACGGTTTCGGCCACATCATGGACGCGCAGGATGCTGGCACCCTTGGTCATGGCCAATGCTGCCAGCGCGAGGCTGCCATACAGTCGCTCATCGACCGGACGGTTCAACGTAAGGCCGATCATGCTTTTGCGCGAAACGCCCACCAGCAGCGGGCGACCAAGGCGATAGAACGCTTCTAGATGTTTGAACAGGCTAAGGTTGTGCGCCAGTGTCTTGGCGAACCCGAAACCTGGATCAAGAATGATGCGCTCAGCGGGGATACCTGCAGCAGCGCACGCCGCCATGCGCTGTTCGAGGTAGCTCACCACCTCGGCGGCGACATCGTCGTAATGCGGATCATCCTGCATGTTCCCAGGCTCGCCACGCATATGCATCAGGCAAACCGGCAAGCCGGTGTCCGCCGCGGCATCCAGGGCGCCGTCGCGCTCCAGGGCACGTACGTCGTTGATCAGGCCAGCACCAAGGCGCGCCGATTCGCGGATTACCGCGGGCGTGGAAGTATCGACTGAGATCACCACATCGAACCGGCTGTTGATGGCCTCGACCATCGGCGCCACGCGCTCGATCTCTTCAGTGACCGAAACCGCACGCGCACCGGGCCGGGTCGACTCACCCCCGATGTCGATCAAGGTGGCGCCAGCCGTGATCATCGCCTCGGCATGGCGCAACGCCTCGTCGCGCTGGCTAAAGCGACCGCCATCGGAGAAGGAATCCGGGGTGACATTGAGAATACCCATAACATGGGTACGGGAAAGGTCAAGAACCCGGTTGCCGCAAGGCAACCGGGTCGGGTACTGCACTGAGCTCATAGATGCCCTTAGTGTTGCGCTGCCGGCCCGCCGATCGGCGATTCCGGACGATCGTCCTGGGCTGCTGGAGTGCCCGAGTTCTTATCATCGTCCCAGTCACGAGGCTCACGCGGTGTACGGCCAGCCATGATGTCGTCGATCTGATCGGAGTCGATGGTTTCGTACTTCATCAGCGCTTCGGTCATCGCTTCAAGCTTGTCGCGGTTCTCGATCAACAGCTGCTTGGCCGTGGCATAGCACTGGTCGATGATGCTGCGCACTTCGGAGTCGATCAGCTTGGCGGTTTCACCGGAGACGCTTGCGTGCTGGCTGCCAGCGCTACGACCGAGGAACACCTCACCTTCTTCTTCGGCGTACATCAGCGGGCCTAGTTTTTCCGACAGGCCCCATTTGGTCACCATGTTACGAGCGATCTGGCTGGCGCGCATGATGTCGTTGGAGGCACCAGTGGTGACACCATCGAAGCCCAAAGTCATTTCCTCGGCAATACGGCCGCCGTACAACGAGCAGATCTGGCTGATCAAGGCGCGCTTGGACAGGCTGTAACGGTCTTCTTCCGGCAGGAACATGGTCACACCCAGGGCCCGACCACGGGGAATGATCGAAACCTTGTAGACTGGGTCGTGCTCAGGCACCAGGCGCCCGACGATGGCGTGGCCCGCTTCGTGGTAAGCGGTGTTTCGTTTTTCTTTCTCGGACATGACCATGGTTTTGCGCTCTGCGCCCATCATGATCTTGTCTTTGGCCAGCTCGAACTCTTTCATCTCGACCAAGCGCTTGTTGGCACGTGCCGCAAACAGCGCAGCCTCGTTGACCAGGTTGGCTAGGTCGGCACCGGAGAAGCCCGGGGTACCACGGGCAATCACAGCCGGGTTGACGTTATCGCCGATCGGCGCCTTGCGCATGTGCACCTTGAGAATCTGCTCACGCCCGCGGATATCCGGCAAGCCCACCACGACCTGGCGGTCGAAGCGACCAGGGCGCAACAGCGCAGGGTCGAGCACGTCCGGGCGGTTGGTGGCGGCGATGACGATGATGCCATCGTTCATTTCAAAGCCGTCCATCTCCACCAGCAGCTGGTTGAGGGTTTGCTCACGCTCGTCGTGACCACCGCCCATGCCGGCACCACGATGGCGGCCGACCGCGTCGATCTCGTCGATGAAGATGATGCAAGGCGCGTGCTTCTTGGCCTGCTCGAACATATCACGCACACGGCTGGCACCCACGCCGACGAACATCTCGACGAAGTCAGAACCGGAAATGGTGAAGAACGGCACCTTGGCTTCACCGGCAATGGCTTTTGCCAGCAATGTTTTACCCGTGCCAGGCGGGCCGACCATCAGCACGCCGCGAGGAATGCGGCCACCCAGGCGCTGGAACTTGCCTGGGTCGCGCAGGAACTCGACCAGCTCGCCAACCTCTTCCTTGGCTTCGTCGCAACCGGCGACGTCAGCCAGCGTGGTCTTGACCTGATCTTCGGACAGCAGCCGCGCCTTGCTCTTGCCAAAGCTCATCGGCCCGCCTTTGCCCCCTGCACCACCCTGCATCTGGCGCATGAAGAACATGAATACGGCGATGATTACCAATATCGGGAAGCTCGCCACCAACAGCTGAGTCCAGATGCTCTGCTGCTCGGGCTGCTTGCCTTCGACGACCACGTGATTGTCGACCAGGTCGCCGATCAAGCCATTGTCGGTGATGGCTGGGCGGACGGTCTTGAAGTTGTCACCGTCGGTGCGCTTACCTGTGATGATGTAGCCGTCGACAGTCACACGCTCGACCTTGCCATCCTTGACCTGCTGGATGAAGTCGGAGTAGTTGAGGGTCTGCGGCTCGTTAGGGCTGGAGAAGTTGTTCATCACCGTCACCAGGACGGCTGCGATGATCAACCAGAGGATCAGATTCTTTGCCATGTCGTTCAATTCGCTACCCTCTGAGGCCGGCGCACGACGCAGCCGTGCCTCGCATGATATTCATCGCCCTAACTTACTACATTACCTACGCATCCGCAGGCACCGTCTGTAACCCTTTGTGAAACTCAGACTACACGAAGATCGGACGATCCAGACGCGAGAGCCGATTGGAAATAACTATCGACCAACGCGCAATTCGCCTCATGCTCCTTTGAAACCCCTGCCCAGCAAGTACTGCTCACGGGAACGATCCCGCGATGACGAAGGTTTGCGCATCTGCACCTTGTCGAACTTGCTACGCACGTCCTTGAGGTACATATCGAAACCCTCACCCTGGAAAATCTTGATCAGGAAGTCCCCGCCTGGTTTGAGCACGCGGGTCGCCAGATCCAGGGCCAGCTCGCAGAGGAACATGGCTCGCGGCATGTCGACCGCAGGCGTACCACTCATATTGGGGGCCATGTCGGAAATCACAAGGTCCACGTGCGAATCACCGACCGCCTGCAATATCTGCTGCAGCACTTCGTCCTGGGTGAAGTCACCCTGGATGAAGGTCACGTCGGGGATGGAGTCCATTTCCAGGATGTCCGAGGCGATCAGTCGCCCCTGGCCACCAATCAGACGACTGGTCACCTGTGACCAGCCCCCCGGGGCCGCACCGAGGTCGATGACGCTCATGCCGGGACGGATAAGACGGTCTTTCTCCTGGATCTCCAGGAGTTTGTAGCTAGCACGCGAGCGGTAGCCGTCCTTCTGCGCCTGTTTCACAAAAGGATCGTTGAAATGCTCTCGCAGCCAGTTTGCGCTGCTTTTGGAACGTTGTACCACGGGGCACCTCGATGATATGCGTGGTGATTGACTGGGCGGAGCCGGTGGCCCTCGGGTAAAATGCCGGTCAATTTTACAGAATCAGACGGAAAGGGTCAGATTATGCCGCTCAATAACGAGCAGAAGAAGCAATACAAATCCATTGGTCACGACCTCAAGCCGGTCCTGATCGTCGCTGGCAACGGTTTGAACGAAGGCGTCATCGCTGAACTTGAGCGTGCACTGGCCGACCATGAACTGATCAAGGTCGAAATCCGCTCGGAAGACCGCGAAGAACGTGCCGCCGCCATTGCCGAACTGTGCAAGGCGGGCCGCGCCGAGCTGGTACAGACCATTGGCAAGAAGGCGTTGATCTATCGCAAGAACCCACAGCCGAACAAGCAACTGTCCAACATTCACCGTTACAAGTAACGGCTAGGGCTTTCCAACAGCCCTGTGCGATGCCTGTGGGAGCGGGCTTACCTGCGAACACGGGCCAAGCCCGTGCCAACCACCGCACCGCCTGCTTGCACAGGGGCCGCGGTTGAGCCCAGTCAGTGGCGCGCTTGGCGCGCCCTGAGCGGGACCGGCTGGGCTACCAGCACGATGCCGGAGAAACCCAACACCAGGAAACAGAACATCTGCCAGCGCTCGCCGACCGAAATACCGTAGCGCAAGGTGTAGTACCCCACGCAGGCCGCAAGGCCCAACAACAGCATCTGCCCGCGAAACTGCCGCCACCAGGCCGCCAGGCCGTCCACTCTCGCCAATACCGCCAGCTGAGTGAGCAAACCAAGCAGTGCCACGCCGATCAACCAACGGTCGATCTGCCCGGCGACATCCTGCACCAGCAAGGGTGCAAGGCCACTGACTTTCAGCGCCGGCACCAACCCCACATGGAACACCCAAAGGCCACCGACCCAG
The DNA here is from genome assembly GCF_046230725.1 of Pseudomonas sp. KCJK9000. NCBI lineage: Bacteria > Pseudomonadati > Pseudomonadota > Gammaproteobacteria > Pseudomonadales > Pseudomonadaceae > Pseudomonas > Pseudomonas sp. KCJK9000. The sequence goes on from NZ_JBJJLN010000038.1 coordinate 17,079, forward strand.
AAAACCTGGGCCAGTTGCCAGAGGATCCCCTCAAGGGATGGCGCCCGTAGGCGCCGCTCAGATGTGTTTGACTTCGACAATCTCGTACTCGACCGTACCGCTTGGTGTCTTCACCACCACGGTGTCACCTTCTTCTTTGCCAATGATGGCACGGGCGATAGGTGCGCTGCTCGAAAGCTTGCCTTGTTTCACGTCAGCTTCATCTTCGCCAACGATCTGGTAGGTGACCTCATCGTCGGTTTCGGTGTTGGCCAGCACCACGGTGGTGCCGAAAATCACCTTGCCGGTGTGAGCGATGGTAGTGACGTCGATCACCACCGAGTTCTGCAGGCGGCCTTCGATGTCACGGATGCGCGCCTCGACCATGCCCTGCTCTTCACGGGCGGCGTGGTATTCGGCGTTTTCCTTGAGGTCACCCAGCTCGCGCGCTTCGCCAATGGCTTGGCTCAGGCGCGGGCGCTCGGTCTTGCTCAGGAAAGTCAATTCCTCTTCCAGGGCGCGAGCGCCCTGGACGGTCATCGGGTATTTGGTAATGCTCATGCTTTGAGTCCTGCATGCAGATCCTGCAGGCGACGAACAGTCTTCTCGGGACCGAATTTCAACGCCTCGCAGATGGCTTCACCGGCCGCAATGGTAGTGGTGCAGTAGATCTTGTGCTGCAGCGCATTGCGGCGAATTGAGTAGGAGTCGGCGATCGACTGACGGCCTTCGGTGGTGTTGATGATCAGCGACACTTCGTCGTTCTTGATCATGTCGACCACGTGTGGGCGGCCTTCGGTCACCTTGTTCACACGGCGCACTTTCAGGCCAGCGGCTTCGATGACCTTGGCAGTGCCTGCCGTTGCAACCACTTCGAAGCCCAGGGCGATCAGGTCCCGGGCAACGCCCGCCACTTGCGGTTTGTCGTCGTCGCGCACGCTGATGAACGCGGTACCGCCAGTAGGCAGCACTTCGCTGGCACCCATCTGGGCCTTGGCAAAAGCTTCGCCGAAGCTGTCGCCGACACCCATGACTTCACCGGTCGATTTCATCTCAGGGCCGAGGATCGGGTCAACCCCTGGGAACTTGGCGAACGGGAAGACGGCTTCCTTGACGCTGTAGAAGTTCGGGATGATTTCCTGGGTGAAGCCCAGCTCCTTCAGGGTTTTACCAGCCATGACACGGGCTGCGATCATCGCCAGGGAAGTGCCGATGCACTTGGACACGAACGGTACGGTACGCGAGGCGCGTGGGTTGACTTCGATCACGTAGATCTTGTCGCCCTGCAAAGCGAGCTGCACGTTCATCAGGCCGACGACACCCAGTTCCAGGGCCATTTTCTTGACCTGTACGCGTACTTCGTCCTGCACTTGCTGGCTCAGCGAGTAAGGCGGCAGCGAGCACGCCGAGTCACCGGAGTGAACACCGGCCTGTTCGATGTGCTGCATGATCGCGCCGATCACCACGTCGGTGCCGTCGCAGACCGCATCCACGTCCATCTCGATGGCGCAGTTGAGGAAGTGGTCGAGCAGCACTGGGCTGTCGTTGGATACCTGTACCGCTTCACGCAGGTAGCGCTTGAGCTCGTCCAGTTCGTAGACGATTTCCATGGCGCGGCCGCCCAGCACGTAGGATGGGCGCACCACCAGCGGATAACCGATGCCGCCAGCTGCGCTGATGGCCTCTTCTTCGCTGCGCACGGTAGCGTTTGGCGGCTGCAGCAGGCTCAGGCGCTGCACCATCTGCTGGAAGCGCTCACGGTCTTCGGCGCGGTCGATGGCGTCCGGGCTGGTGCCGATGATCGGCACGCCAGCTTCTTCCAGGGCGCGAGCCAGTTTCAGCGGGGTCTGGCCGCCGTAGTGAACGATGACGCCTTTGGGTTTCTCGACGCGGCAGACTTCCAGCACGTCTTCCAGGGTCAGTGGCTCGAAGTACAGGCGGTCGGACGTGTCATAGTCGGTGGAGACGGTTTCCGGGTTGCAGTTGACCATGATGGTCTCGTACCCGTCTTCACGCAGCGCCAATGCGGCGTGCACGCAGCAGTAGTCGAACTCGATGCCTTGGCCGATACGGTTCGGGCCACCGCCGAGAATCATGATCTTGTCGCGGGTCGACGGGTTGGCCTCGCACTCTTGCTCATAGGTGGAGTACAGGTAGGCGGTGTCGGTGGCGAACTCGGCGGCGCAGGTGTCGACGCGCTTGTAAACCGGGAACACTTCCAGCTTGTGACGGTGACGGCGCAGGTTCTTGTCGGTGATGCCCAGCAGCTTGGCCAGGCGCTGGTCCGAGAAGCCCTTGCGCTTGAGGCGCAACATGTAGTCCTTGTCGATCGACGACAGGGCCAGGGTCTTGACCTTCTCTTCTTCCTTGATCAGGTCTTCCATCTGCACCAGGAACCACATGTCGATGCCGGTCAGCTCGAAGATCTGCTCGCAGGTCATGCCCGAGCGCATGGCGTCCGCGACATACCAGATGCGCTCGGCACCCGGCACGGTCAGTTCGCGCTTGAGGATGCTGGCGGCTTCCGGGTTGGCCAGGTCGACTTTAGGGTCCAGGCCGCAGGCGCCAACTTCCAGACCGCGCAGGGCTTTCTGCAGGGACTCCTGGAAGGTACGGCCGATGGCCATGACTTCACCCACGGATTTCATCTGGGTGGTCAGGCGGGCGTCGGCTTTCGGGAATTTCTCGAAGGCGAAACGTGGCAGCTTGGTGACGACGTAGTCAATCGACGGTTCGAAGGACGCTGGGGTGCGGCCGCCAGTGATGTCGTTCTGCAGCTCGTCAAGGGTGTAACCAATGGCCAGCTTGGCGGCGATCTTGGCGATCGGGAAGCCGGTAGCCTTGGACGCCAGAGCGGACGAACGGGAGACGCGCGGGTTCATTTCGATCACGACCATACGGCCAGTGTTCGGGCAGATGCCGAACTGAACGTTGGAACCGCCGGTTTCCACGCCGATTTCACGCAGCACCGCCAGCGAGGCGTTGCGCATGATCTGGTATTCCTTGTCGGTCAAGGTTTGTGCAGGCGCGACAGTGATCGAGTCGCCGGTGTGCACACCCATCGGGTCGAAGTTCTCGATGGAGCAGACGATGATGCAGTTGTCCTTCTTGTCACGGACAACCTCCATCTCGTATTCCTTCCAGCCGATCAGCGATTCGTCGATCAGCAGCTCTTTGGTCGGCGACAGGTCCAGACCGCGGGTGCAGATCTCTTCGAATTCTTCACGGTTGTAGGCGATACCACCGCCAGTGCCGCCCATGGTGAACGACGGGCGGATGATGCACGGGAAGCCAAGCTTCTCGAGGACCGCGTTGGCCTCTTCCATGCTGTGAGCGATGCCGGAGCGCGGGCACTCCAGGCCGATGTCCTTCATGGCCTTGTCGAAACGCGAGCGGTCTTCGGCCTTGTCGATGGTGTCGGCATTGGCACCGATCATCTCGACACCGAACTTTTCCAGAACGCCGTGGCGCTCCAGGTCCAGCGCGCAGTTCAGTGCAGTCTGGCCACCCATGGTCGGCAATACGGCGTCAGGGCGCTCTTTCTCGATGATCTTGGCCACCGACTGCCATTTGATCGGCTCGATGTAGGTGGCGTCGGCCATGGCCGGGTCGGTCATGATGGTGGCCGGGTTGGAGTTCACCAGGATGACGCGGAAACCTTCCTCGCGCAGGGCCTTGCAGGCCTGGGCGCCGGAATAGTCGAATTCGCAGGCCTGGCCGATCACGATCGGGCCAGCGCCGAGAATCAGGATGCTTTTGATGTCTGTACGTTTTGGCATGGTTGTCACTCAAATCCGCGGGTCAGTCGGCAAGCCGTCTTGAACAATCTGGGTCAGGCGCTTCCGGACGCGGCGCGAGCCGGCCCGGGGCCTTGATGCAAAATGCTCAGCGGCGCTTGGCCATGGCATCGGTGAAACGATCGAACAGTGGCGCGACGTCGGTCGGGCCTGGGCTCGCTTCAGGGTGGCCCTGGAAGCTGAACGCGCTCTTGTCGGTGCGCTCGATACCCTGCAGGGTGCCGTCGAACAGCGACTTGTGGATGGCGCGGACGTTGCCCGGCAGGGTGGCTTCGTCAACGGCGAAGCCGTGGTTCTGGCTGGTGATCATGACCACGCCGGTGTCCAGGTCCTGGACCGGGTGGTTGGCACCATGGTGGCCGTGGCCCATCTTCACGGTCTTGGCGCCCGAGGCCAGGGCCAGCAGCTGGTGACCCAGGCAAATGCCGAACACCGGGATGTCGGTTTCGAGGATTTCCTTGATCGCCTGGATGGCGTAGTCGCACGGCTCCGGATCACCAGGGCCATTGGACAGGAACACGCCGTCCGGATTGAGCGCCAGCACTTCGCTGGCCGGAGTCTGGGCAGGCACCACGGTCACGCGGCAGCCGCGGGCGACCAGCATGCGCAGGATGTTCAGCTTGACGCCATAGTCGAACGCAACAACGTGGTACGGCAGGTCGGCCGCGTCGATGGTCGGGTGGCTGTCGGTTTTCAGCTCCCATACACTGGAGCGCCACTCATAGCGCTCCTTGGTGGAAACAACTTTGGCCAAGTCCATGCCTTTAAGGCCTGGGAAGCCACGGGCAGCGGCGATGGCGGCCTCTTCGCTGATGTTGTCACCAGCCAGGATGCAGCCGTTCTGAGCGCCTTTCTCACGCAGGATACGGGTGAGGCGACGGGTGTCGATACCGGCGATGGCAACGACGTTGTTAGCCTTGAGGTATTCAGGCAGCGACTGGGTGTTACGCCAGTTGCTGGCCAGCAGCGGCAGGTCACGAATGACCAGGCCAGCCGACCAGACACGGTTCGACTCGGCGTCTTGCGGCGTGGTGCCGGTGTTGCCGATGTGCGGGTAGGTCAGGGTAACGATTTGCTGCGCGTAGGAAGGGTCTGTAAGGATTTCCTGGTAGCCGGTCATAGCGGTGTTGAATACCACCTCACCAACGGTCTGACCGTCGGCACCAATGGCTTCACCGCGAAAAATACTGCCGTCGGCAAGGGCGAGTATGGCTGGCTTTGTCAAGAAGACCTCCCGTTAATCAAGCATGAAAGGGCGATCGCAGGTTGCAAAAAAGCGGAGTGACGTATGGACACGTCACCCCGCTTTTATGTGCTGAATTCAATTCGCTGCGCGCTTTTAGTGGACACACTAAAGCTGTAGCTTACAGAAAAGTGCGTTTTGGGTCTACCGCATATGTGCCTCTAAAGCACATCAATGCGACAGGCCGCCATTGGCGTGGCCTGCTTCGTAGGTTTACCCGCGAAGCAGGCCAACAGCTCAGCGCAGTTCGAGCACGTCCTGCATGTCGTACAGGCCCGCAGCGCGCCCATCGAGCCACAGCGCCGCACGCACCGCGCCCTTGGCGAAGGTCATGCGGCTGGACGCCTTGTGAGTGATCTCCAAGCGCTCGCCATCCGCTGCGAACAGAACCGTGTGATCGCCCACTACATCACCGGCACGCACAGTGGCGAAACCGATGGTCTTGCGGTCACGCGCCCCCGTCTGCCCCTCACGGCCATAGACCGCCACTTCCTGCAGGTCACGCCCCAGGGCATTGGCGACCACTTCACCCATGCGCAGCGCGGTACCCGAAGGCGCATCGACTTTGTGCCGGTGATGCGCCTCGATGATCTCGATATCGACATCATCACCCAGCACCCGCGCCGCCATATCCAGCAGCTTGAGGCTGAGGTTGACGCCCACACTGAAGTTCGCGGCGAAAACGATCGGTATGTCCTTGCCAGCTTCGGCCAGCAAGTGCTTCTCCTCGACCGTGAAACCGGTGGTGCCGATCACCATCGCCTTGCCGTGCTTACGGCAGAACGCCAGATTCTTCAGAGTGACGGATGGGTGCGTGAAATCGATCAGCACATCGAATTCGTCGGCCACCTTGACCAGATCATCGGACAACAGCACGCCAATCCGACCGAGGGCTGCCAGCTCACCGGCATCAGCACCGACGAGCGAGCTGTCAGGACGATCGACCGCCGCCGTCAGCCCCGCACCCGGGGTTTGCTGCACGGCTTCGATGAGGGTCTTGCCCATCCGCCCTGCTGCGCCCATTACCGCAATACGTCGCATAGCTTATTCCTTGTCAGAGATCGCCGAAGAAGCGTTTAACACCATCGAACCAGCCACTGGCCTTGGGCGAATGGGAGCTATCGCCTTCCAGCGAACTGCGCAGCTCTTCAAGCAGCTCACGCTGACGGCGGCTGAGGTTGACCGGGGTTTCCACTGCAACACGGCACAACAGGTCACCGGCACCACCGCCGCGCACTGGTGCTACACCCTTGCCACGCAAGCGGAACTGCTTGCCGGTCTGGGTACCCTCCGGGATTCTCAGCTTCACACGGCCATCGAGGGTCGGCACTTCCAACTCACCGCCCAAGGCAGCATCGGTGAAGCTGATCGGCACTTCGCAATACAGGTGCTTGCCATCGCGCTGGAAGATCTCGTGCTCACGCACGTTGATCACCACGTACAGGTCGCCAGTCGGGCCACCGTGGGTCCCCGCCTCGCCTTCGCCCGACAAACGGATACGGTCGCCCGTGTCGACGCCCGCCGGCACCTTGACCGACAGAGTCTTGTATTCCTCGACACGACCTTCGCCATGGCAGGAGGTGCAGGGGTCGGTGATGATCTTGCCTTGGCCGTGGCAGCGAGGGCAGGTTTGCTGCACCGAGAAGAAGCCTTGCTGCATGCGCACTTGGCCGATGCCACCGCAGGTTGGGCAGGTGGAAGGAGTCGAGCCCTTCTTGGCGCCAGAACCATCGCATGGCTTGCAGTTGACCAGCGTAGGCACACGGATGCTCACCGTGGTGCCACGCACCGCTTCTTCCAGGTTCAGCTCAAGGGTGTAACGCAGGTCACTGCCACGCTGGGCACCGCCACGGCCGCCACCACGCCCGCCACCAAAGAAGTCGCTGAACACGTCACCGAAGATGTCGGAGAAGTTGGCACCACCGAAACCTGCACCGCCGCCACCCATGCTCGGATCGACGCCGGCATGGCCGTACTGGTCGAACGCCGCGCGCTTGCTGGCATCGGACAGCACTTCGTAGGCCTCGTTGGCCTCTTTGAACTTGTCTTCCGACTCTTTATCGCCTGGGTTGCGGTCGGGGTGGTACTTCATCGCCAGGCGGCGGTAAGCCTTCTTGAGGTCAGCTTCGGTGGCGCCGCGCTCGACACCCAGGACCTCATAATAATCACGCTTGGACATAGGTCATTTGCACCTTTTGGGGCGTCCGGCATCTGCGCCGCGCCATCAGCGCCTGCCTAGAGGCCACGGATAGCCCGGACAAACGCTGTAAAAAATCTCGAATTCCAGATACGCCAACGCGGGAGCAAGCCCCCGCGCGGCGACATCCTACCAGTTCACCGGCCTAAGCCGGTGAGCGGGTCGACAACCTGCAAGAATTACTTCTTGTCGGCGTCTTTGACTTCTTCGAACTCAGCGTCAACCACGTCGTCGTGCTTGGCTTCAGCTTCTGGCTGCTGTGCACCGCCCTGAGGCTGCTCAGCTTGTTGCTCGGCGTACATCTTCTGAGCAACTGGGGCCGAGACCTTGGACAGCTCTTCGACCTTGGCGTCGATGGCAGCTTTGTCATCGCCTTTGACAGCGGCTTCCAGGGCAACCACGGCAGCTTCGATCGCGGTCTTCTCTTCAGCGGTGACCTTATCACCGGCATCAGCGACCATCTTGCGAGTCGAGTGCACCAGCGCGTCACCCTGGTTACGGGCAGCGGCCAGCTCTTCGAACTTGCGGTCTTCCTCGGCGTTGGCCTCGGCGTCACGCACCATGCGCTCGATTTCGTCGTCGGACAGGCCAGAGTTGGCCTTGATCACGATCGACTGGCTCTTGCCGGTGGCCTTGTCTTTGGCGCTAACATGCAGAATGCCGTTGGCGTCGATGTCGAAGGTCACTTCAATTTGCGGCACACCACGCGGTGCTGGCGGAATGTCAGCCAGGTCGAACTTGCCCAGCGACTTGTTCTGCGCAGCCTGCTTACGCTCACCCTGCAGCACGTGAATGGTCACAGCGCCCTGATTGTCGTCGGCAGTCGAGAACACCTGCGACTTTTTGGTCGGGATGGTGGTGTTCTTCTCGATCAGCGGGGTCATCACGCCGCCCATGGTTTCGATACCCAGGGTCAGCGGGCTGACGTCCAGCAGCAGCACGTCTTTCACGTCACCCGCCAGTACAGCACCCTGGATGGCAGCACCCATGGCCACGGCTTCGTCGGGGTTAACGTCCTTGCGTGCTTCTTTACCGAAGAAATCAGCAACAGCCTTCTGCACCATCGGCATACGGGTCTGGCCACCGACCAGGATCACGTCGTCGATCTTGCTGGCGTCGATCCCGGCGTCCTTGAGCGCGATGCGGCAAGGCTCGATGGTACGGTTGACCAGGTCTTCTACCAGCGACTCCAGCTTGGCGCGGGAGATCTTCACGTTCAGGTGCTTAGGACCGGTTGCGTCTGCAGTGATGTACGGCAGGTTGACGTCGGTCGATTGAGCCGAGGACAGCTCGATCTTGGCTTTTTCAGCGGCCTCTTTCAGGCGCTGCAGAGCCAGTGGATCGTTTTTCAGGTCCATGCCCGACTCTTTCTTGAACTCGTCGACGAGGTAGTCGATCAAGCGCATGTCGAAGTCTTCACCACCGAGGAAGGTGTCGCCGTTGGTGGCCAGTACTTCGAACTGGTGCTCACCGTCGACTTCGGCAATTTCGATGACCGAAACGTCGAAGGTACCACCACCGAGGTCATAAACGATGACGGTATGGTCGCCCTTGGCCTTGTCCATGCCGTAAGCCAGCGCAGCAGCGGTCGGCTCGTTGATGATACGTTTTACGTCCAGACCGGCGATACGGCCGGCGTCTTTGGTGGCCTGACGCTGGCTGTCGTTGAAGTAGGCCGGAACGGTGATGACCGCTTCGGTGACAGGCTCGCCGAGGTAGTCTTCGGCGGTCTTCTTCATTTTCTTCAGGACTTCGGCGCTGATCTGCGGCGGAGCCATTTCCTTGCCGCTGGCTTCAACCCAGGCGTCGCCGTTGCCGGCTTTGACAATCTTGTAGGGAACCAGCTTGATGTCTTTTTGCACGACATCTTCTTCGAAGCGGCGGCCAATCAGGCGCTTCACTGCGAACAGGGTGTTGTGCGGGTTGGTGACAGCCTGACGCTTGGCCGACTGACCTACCAGGATTTCGCCGTCGTTGGCGTAGGCCACGATCGAAGGGGTAGTACGCGCACCTTCGGCGTTTTCGATGACCTTGACGTTACCGTTTTCCAGAATGGAGACGCACGAGTTGGTGGTCCCCAGGTCGATACCGATGATTTTGCCCATGTTAACTCTCCCGAAACTTGAATTTTTCAGCAGCGGCTGTTTCTAGCCAACTGCGGTAATACTTGAGTGCTTGACACTTAAATGGGGATGCCCGGAAAGATTTCAAGCCTTCTCATCGATAGAAGGTTGCGCGGCTGCCGGGGCCTTGCTCACCACCACCATGGCAGGGCGCAGCAGGCGGCCGTTGAGCAGGTAACCCTTCTGGAACACGTTGAGTACGCTGTTAGGCTCAACGTCCGCGCTCTCCTGCATGGCCATGGCCTGGTGGTGCTCAGCGTTGAATGGCTGGCCGTGCGGGTCGATGGCTTCGAGGTTGTAGCGCTTGAGGGTGTCCTGGAACATCTTCAGGGTCAGCTCGACGCCTTCACGGGTATTCTTGACTTGCTCATCCTCAGGGTCGAGGTGGGTCAAGGCCATTTCCAGGCTGTCGATCACCGGCAGCAGGTCGCCCGAGAACTTCTCGAGGGCGAACTTGCGCGCCTTGTCGACCTCCTGCTCGGCGCGGCGAATGCTGTTCTGCGCTTCGGCAGCAACACGCAGGGACTGATCCTTGGCGGCGGCCAGCTGCTCCTCGAGCTCCTGAACGCGGGCGCCGTTATCCACTGCACCAGCCTCTTCGGCATTAAGGTCTTTTTCATTCAGCTGTTCGTCAGCCATGGGTTCTCTCCTCCGCAATTTCTGTTGTACGAGCAAAGCTCGCCGTGTCTGCGGGCTATATGGGGCCGGAAAAACCAGCTTCAAGGGGCAAGCAGGTTTTTGCCGGCCGCAACAGATTCCGCCAAGGGGCATTGGCAGGCCTGAAAAAAGTACTGTATAAATAACCAGACCTGAACTTCGGGAGCCGTCCACCATGCTGGTGCACCTGTCCATTCACAACTACGCCATCGTCGAACACCTCGACCTCGAAATCGCCCGCGGCATGTCGGTCATCACCGGCGAGACCGGCGCTGGCAAATCGATCATGCTCGACGCCCTCGGCCTGGCCCTGGGCGACCGCGCCGACAGCGGCGTGGTGCGCCCCGGCACCGACAAGGCAGACATCCTGGCCACATTCGACCTGGTGGACATCCCCGAAGCCCATGCCTGGCTGGCAGAGCGCGACCTGGCCAATGACGGCCCTTGCATCCTGCGCCGGGTCATCACCGCCGAAGGCCGCAGCCGCGGGTACATCAACGGCACGCCCTGCCCGCTTGGCGACCTCAAGGCACTGGGCGAGTTGCTGATCGATATCCACAGCCAGCACGAACACCAGTCATTGCTCAAAACTGACACCCACCGCCGCCTGGTGGACGAATACGCTGGCGCCGTCGACCTTTCCCGCCAGGTGCAACTGGCCGCCAAGCGCTGGAACCAAACACGCCTGGAGCTCGAACGGCTGAGCAACTCCGGCGACGAGCAACGCGCCCGCCACCAACTGCTCAGCTACCAACTGGAAGAGCTCGATAACCTCGGCCTGGGCGAAAACGAACTGGAGCAACTGGAGCAGGAGCACAAGAACCTGACCAATGCCGAAGCCCTGTTCGGCATCTGCCGCCAGGTCATCGACCAGTGCAGCGAAAGCGATTCGGGCAACGTGCTCAGCGCCCTCACCGCCAGCCTCAACCGGCTGGGCGCCGCCACCAATGCGCCGCGCGCGTTGAGCGAGGCGGCCAACATGATCGCCAGCGCGCAAATCCAGGTCGAAGAAGCTGTGGGGGAGCTCAACCGCTTCCTCGACAATTTCGATGCCGACCCCATGCGCCTGCAAGCCCTGGAGGAGCGCCTAGACACCATCTATACACTGGCGCGCAAACACCGCTTGCACCCCACCGAGCTGCCGCGGCTGCAGCAGCAACTGATGGATGAACTTGAGGGTTTGAACGCCAGTGACGAGTCCATCGAGCGCTTGGGCGAGGAGCTGGCCGCTTTTGCCCAGCACTATAAACAGAAGGCGCAGGAGCTGAGCGCTCTACGCCAGCAGGCCGCCAAGCAGCTGGCAGTTGCGGTCGAGCAGGAAATCCAGCGCCTGGGCATGCCAGGCGGGCGGTTCTGCATCGAACTCACCCCCAATGAAAGCGATGAGCTGTCTGCCCATGGCCTGGAGCAGGTCGAACTGCTGGTCAGCGCCAACCCCGGGCAGCCGCTCAAGGCCCTGGCGAAGGTGGCTTCCGGGGGTGAGCTGTCACGGATCAGCCTGGCAATTCAGGTGATCACTGCGCAGACCTCACGCATCCCCACCCTGGTATTCGACGAGGTCGACGTCGGCATCGGTGGCCCGACTGCCGAAATCGTCGGCCAGTTGCTACGCCGCCTGGGCGAGCGCGGCCAGGTATTGACCGTGACACACCTGCCACAGGTCGCCGCGCAAGGGCATCACCATCTGTTTGTGCACAAAGTGCGTAACAGCGACACCACCCACACGGCTGTGACCAGCCTGGGCAAACGTGAGCGGGTCGAGGAGGTGGCTCGAATGCTGGGCGGCATCGACCTGACCAAGGAATCCCTGGCCCACGCTCGCAAGATGGTGGTGTCAGGTAAAGCCTGAGTTACCCAGAAAGCACAAAGGCGACCCGAAGGTCGCCTTTGTTGTTGGTAACGGAGAAATCGTTACTTTTTCTTGCGCACGTAGAGGACCAAGTTATGGTCCACCAGCTCGTAGCCATGCTCGGCCACGATCTCCCTCTGGCGACGTTCGATTTCCGCGTCCATGAACTCGATTACTTCACTGGTATCAACGTTCACCATGTGGTCATGGTGGCCGCCATCAGCCAGTTCGAACACCGCGTGGCCACCGTCGAAGTTGTGGCGCACCACCAGTCCTGCTGCTTCGAACTGGGTCAGTACGCGATACACGGTTGCCAGACCGACGTCCTCGCCAGCCTCCATTAGCGCCTTGTAGACATCCTCGGCGCTCATGTGACGTTGCTCGGCAGAGTCGAGCATTTGAAGGATCTTGACTCGAGGCAGTGTCACCTTGAGACCGGCTTTGCGCAGTTCGCTATTTTCAACCATGGTCAGCTTTCTCGCCGATGCTGCTTCGCAGCTTCTCTTAATACGGGTATGATCGGTGTTTACGTTGTCCAGCCAAGATAGTGGAAGTCGCCCACCGATGCAAAACACCAAGCTCTTGCTAAACAGCCTCGCCTTCGCGGGACTGCTCGCACTCGCCGGTTGCTCGTTTCCCGGGGTTTACAAAATCGACATCCAGCAGGGCAATGTCGTCACGCAGGACATGATAGACCAATTGCGCCCGGGAATGACCCGCCGGCAAGTAAGGTTTATCATGGGTAACCCGCTGTTGCAGGACACTTTCAACACCAATCGTTGGGATTATCTGTACAGCCTGCAACCCGGTGGCGGCCAGCGCCAGCAGGAACGCATGAGCATCTTTTTCAACGACAGCGACCAGTTGGTCAGCCTGTCGGGTGACTTCATGCCAGGGGTAAGCCGCGACCAGGAAATCCTTGGTGGCAGTGGCAATACCACAGTCAGCCCAGCTACCCAGCCAGGGGAAGCCACACCGCAACCGGAAGAAAAACCGGCCAAGCCAGGTTCGACGGAAGAAGCCATCCAGCGCGAAATCGACACCATCGAGACTACACCGGTCCCGACACCCGCGCCGCTGGACACTTCGCCGCAGTAAAAGCCGGCTCCAACAAGAGCCCGGATCATGGTCCTAATGCTGTTCACTTAAGCATTTGTGTACAGGCTTGGGAGCGAAAAATCCGATATCAGTGATCTGGTGTCGGATTTTTTTTGGGGTTCAATCTGAGCCTTTTAGCGCCTGTGAGATCGAGCGCCGCCGAAGAGCTCACGCCGAGCCTCTAGGCTTAAGTAAACAGCATTACGGACCATGGCCCGGGCTTTTTGTAGTCTGGGCACTGACTCAGCGCTTGGCCTTGGCATTTGCAGCGCGCTGCCTGCGCGCCTCAGCTGGGTCGAGCAGCAACGGCCGGTAGATTTCCAGACGGTCCCCTTGCTTCGACCACTCGCTCATGGGCATCGGCCACCAGCTTGCCGAAGATACCGACTGGGCACTGCTCGACATCCAGGACTTGTATCTGCGCGGCAATCCCCGACAAATGCAACGCTTCACGCACCGTCGCTCCGGGCGGGACGTCACACGCCATCAGCCACTGATGCTCAGCCGTGGCGTAGGCCACCTCAACCTTTGGCATTGAGCTCTTTGGCACGCTGGCAAAACGCATCCACCAGGGTATTGGCTGCCTGGTTGAACAGCGGCCCCAGCGTAGCGCGCACCAGGGCGCCAGCGTAATCGAAGGTCAGGTCCAGGCTGATCTTGCAGGCTTTATCACCCAACGGCTTGAACACCCACAGGCCATGCAACTGAGTAAACGGCCCCTCCTCCAGGTTCATCTCGATGGACTGGCCCGGCACCAGCACATTCCGGGTGACGAAGTGCTGACTGATACCGCCCTTGGCCACATCCAGCTTGGCGCGCATGTGAGTCTCGCTGGCCTCGATCACCGTGGAGGCCGAGCACCAAGGTAGAAATTCAGGGTAACTGGCCACATCGTTGACCAGATCGTAAAGCGCCTGGGCAGGGTACGGCAGCAGGGCGGAGCGTTGAATATGGGTAGTCATCCAGGCATCACTTCCAAGGCTGGTTGGCGGCGCTTCGCAGCGTGCCGAAAACAGGTTCTGTACAAAGAACAGGCTTTGTATTGTCCGGTATTCATTGCAGTGGCTCAAGCACACCGAAATCCCGTAGCCGACCGCACGATGAGTTGCCTATAATGCCGCCCCTATGGCTAAACAAAAGAAACATCCGACCGGGACCATCGCGCAAAACAAGAAAGCGCGACACGATTACTTCATCGAGCACAAGTTCGAGGCCGGGCTGGTCCTGTCCGGTTGGGAAGTAAAAAGCCTGCGGGCCGGCAAGGCGCACCTGACCGACAGCTACGTGCTGCTCAAGGATGGCGAAGCCTGGCTGTTCGGCAGCCACATCACCCCGCTGACTACCGCCAGCACCCACGTCATCGCTGACCCCACCCGCACCCGCAAGCTGCTGCTGAACAAGCGCGAGCTGGAGCGCGTGGAGGCCGCTGTGGCGCAAAAAGGCTACACCTGTGTGGCCCTGGCGCTGTACTGGAGCAAGCACCTGATCAAGTGCGAGATCGCACTGGGCAAGGGTAAGAAGGAGTTCGACAAGCGCGACACCATGCGCGAGCGCGACTCCAACCGCGAGCTTCAGCGGGCAGTGCGCAACAAGGGTAAGGAAGAGTGAGTCTTCACTAGCCTGGCCCGGCCGCTTCGCGGGTGAACCCGCTGCCACAGGGTATGCACAGAGCTTGAAATCTGCGCATTCACTGTGGCGCCTCAGGGATTAGCACAGGGCCTGGAACCTGCGCACTGCCTTAAGCAGCAGGTTCACCCCCGAACAATCATCAATGCCCGCTGCGCCGCTCCGCACGTGCCACGCGCTGCGCTTCGTGTTGCGCTTCTTCCAGCACCTCCTGCACATACAGTATGTGCCGGCTGGACACCTCCCGGGCATCCTCCGCCCTGCCCTCGACGATCGCCTGATACAACTCGCGGTGCTGGCTGATCAGCATGTCGCGTGTTTCCGTGCGCTGCTGGTACATGCCACCAATGTTGGTCACCACATTGCGCTTGAGCAGGTCGAACAAGCCCCTGATCGTATGCAGCAACACCGCGTTGTGACTAGCCTCGGCAATGGCCAGGTGGAAACGCGCATCGGCCGCGCCCTCTTCGGCACGGGTTGCCTCGTCGGCCCGCGCATAGCAGTCCTGCAAGGTATCGAACGCCTCCTTCAGCCGCGCCCGATCCGGTTCGGTGGCGCGCTGGGCGGCGTAATAGGCACAGGACGCCTCCAGGGTATGGCGAAACTCCAGCAGGTCGCGCTGCGCCTCGGTGCTGTGCTCGAGCAACTGCAGCAGCGGGTCGCTGAACGTCGAGCCAAGGGCCTGCGCCACGTAATTGCCCCCGCCCTGGCGGCTGACCAGTAACCCCTTGGCCACCAGCTTCTGGATCGCCTCGCGCAGTGACGGGCGCGACACCCCGAACTGTTCGGCCAGGACGCGCTCAGCCGGCAACCGCTGCCCAGACGTCAGCGTGCCTTCAAGGATCATCCCTTCCAACCGATCGACGATATCGTCGGACAGGCGCCGTTGGCGAACCTGATCAAAAACCATCACTTGCTCTCCAAAAACCCCGACCTACTCAGCGGGCTGCCTATTCTCGCCGATCCGCGCCGCCCCAGCACGCCTCAGCCGACGATTTTCGCAATGAAACAGCCGGCCGTTCATCGCCACGCGACCAAGGTTTTACACGGGACAAATTGACACACCCCTAACCGCGCTTTTAACCTAGCGACCAGCCATTGTAAATTGGTCTTACCAATTATCCAATGCCAGTGCCTGACCAACAACAATTAGGGGCCACCCCATATGCAAACCTGGCAACAACTCTATACCCCGCTTGGTAGTCTCGGCCTGTCCGCGCTGGCGGCGGTCATCCCTATCGTGTTCTTCTTCCTCGCCCTGGCCGTGTTCCGCCTCAAAGGCCACGTGGCAGGCAGCATTACCCTTGCCCTGTCGATCCTGGTGGCGATCTTCGCCTTCCAGATGCCTGTCGACATGGCCTTGGCTGCTGCAGGTTATGGCTTCCTTTACGGCCTCTGGCCCATCGCCTGGATCATCGTTGCCGCGGTGTTCCTGTACAAACTCACGGTCAAGAGCGGCCAATTCGAAGTGATCCGCAGCTCGGTACTGTCGATCACCGACGACCAGCGCCTGCAAGTGCTGTTGATCGGCTTCTGCTTCGGTGCCTTCCTCGAAGGCGCAGCCGGCTTCGGCGCACCGGTCGCCATCACTGCGGCCCTGCTGGTAGGCCTGGGCTTCAACCCGCTGTACGCCGCTGGCCTATGCTTGATCGCCAACACTGCCCCTGTGGCGTTTGGCGCCCTGGGCATCCCGATCATCGTGGCCGGCCAGGTCACCGGTATCGACGCCTTCCACATTGGCGCCATGACCGGCCGCCAGCTGCCTCTGCTGTCGCTGTTCGTGCCGTTCTGGCTGGTATTCATGATGGACGGTCTGCGGGGCGTGAAGGAAACCTGGCCGGCCGCCTTGGTCGCTGGCCTGAGCTTCGCCGTCACCCAGTACTTCACCTCCAACTTCATCGGCCCAGAGCTGCCAGACATCACCTCGGCCCTGGCCAGCCTGATCTGCCTGACGCTGTTCCTGAAAGTGTGGCAGCCTAAGCGCGCATTCGCCGAAGCCAAAGCCAGCGTCGGCGCTGCGGTGGTGCAGCCAAGCGGCAGCCAGCCGACCCCCTACAGCTTCGGCGAAATCTTCAAGGCCTGGTCGCCGTTCCTGATCCTCACCGTGCTGGTGACCATCTGGACCTTGAAGCCCTTCAAGGCGGCCTTCGCTCCGGGCGGTGCGATGTACAACTTCGTGTTCAACTTCGCGATCCCTCACCTCGACCAACTGGTGATCAAAACCGCGCCGATCGTCACCGCACCTACGGCCATGCCTGCAGTGTTCAAACTTGACCCGATCTCGGCCACCGGCACCGCCATCTTCCTCTCGGCGCTGATCTCCATGGCCGTGCTGAAGATCAATTTCAAAACTGGTCTTACCACTTTCAAAGAGACGTTCTGGGAGCTGCGCTGGCCGATCCTGTCGATCGGTATGGTGCTTGCCTTCGCCTTCGTCACCAACTACTCGGGCATGTCCTCGACCATGGCCCTGGTGCTGGCCGGTACCGGCGCCGCCTTCCCGTTCTTCTCGCCGTTCCTCGGCTGGCTGGGCGTGTTCCTGACCGGCTCCGACACTTCCTCCAACGCGCTGTTCAGCTCGCTGCAGGCCACCACCGCGCACCAGATCGGGGTCAACGACACCCTGCTGGTCGCGGCCAACACCAGCGGCGGCGTGACCGGCAAGATGATCTCGCCGCAGTCCATCGCCGTGGCCTGCGCCGCCACTGGCCTGGTTGGCAAGGAGTCGGATTTGTTCCGCTTCACCGTCAAACACAGCCTGTTCTTCGCCACTATCGTCGGCCTGATCACCCTGATTCAGGCGTATTGGCTGACCGGCATGCTGGTTCATCACTAAAGTGAAAGGGGCCGGGCGCAATGACGCGCCCGGCATCGCCTTCAACCCACGCTGCGAGAATCCATGATCATTTCCGCCTCCACCGACTATCGCGCCGCGGCCCAACGCAAGCTGCCCCCCTTCCTGTTCCACTACGCCGACGGCGGCGCCTACGCCGAGCACACCCTGCGCCACAACGTCTCGGACCTGGCCAGCATTGCCCTGCGCCAGCGCGTACTGAAGAACATGTCTGCGCTGAGCCTTGAAACCAAACTGTTCGATGAAACCCTGAGCATGCCCGTGGCCCTGGCCCCAGTCGGCCTCACCGGCATGTACGCCCGCCGGGGCGAAGTGCAGGCCGCGCGCGCAGCAGCGGCCCACGGCATCCCCTTCACCATGTCCACCGTGTCGGTGTGCCCGATCGAAGAGGTGGCGCCAGCCATCGACCGGCCGATGTGGTTCCAGCTTTATGTGCTCAAAGACCGCGGCTTCATGCGCAACGCCCTGGAGCGGGCCAAGGCCGCTGGCGTCAAAACCCTGGTGTTCACCGTCGACATGCCAGTACCCGGCGCCCGCTACCGCGACGCCCACTCCGGCATGAGCGGCGCCAACGGCCCGATGCGCCGCGTGCTGCAAGCCATGACCCACCCCCAGTGGGCGTGGGATGTCGGCGTGATGGGCCGGCCCCATGACCTGGGCAATATCTCCAAATACCGTGGCAACCCCACGGGCCTGGCCGACTACATCGGTTGGCTGGGCAATAACTTCGACCCCTCCATCTCGTGGAAGGACCTGGAATGGATTCGCGAATTCTGGGACGGCCCGATGATCATCAAAGGCATCCTCGACGCAGACGACGCCCGTGACGCAGTCAAGTTCGGCGCTGATGGCATCGTCGTGTCCAACCACGGCGGCCGCCAGCTCGACGGCGTGCTGTCCAGCGCCCGCGCACTGCCGGCGATTGCCGATGCGGTCAAAGGCGATTTGAAGATCCTCGCCGACTCCGGCATTCGCAGTGGCCTGGACGTGGTACGCATGATCGCCCTGGGCGCCGACACCGTGCTGATCGGCCGCGCCTTCCTGTGGGCCTTGGCTGTGCATGGCCAGGCCGGGGTGAAGAACCTGCTCGAGCTGTTCGAAAAGGAAATGCGCGTAGCCATGGTGCTCACCGGCGCCAAGTCGATCAGCGAAATCAACCGCGATTCGCTGGTCCGCGAACTGGGCGCCTGAGCGCCCCCTCCCGTACCGCCTGAATGACCGGAGCACGCCGCGCGCCAGACGCCGCGGCCCCGTGAGGAGATTGCATGAGCCTGCCCGCTGCGTTTCTGCGTGATGCCGAGCGCCTGATCCCGGCCGAACGCCGTTTCGACGACCCAACCTCCACCTTGGCTTTCGGCACCGACGCCAGCTTCTACCGGCTGATCCCCAAGCTGGTGGTGCGCGTGGAAAGCGAAGACGAAGTGGTGGCGCTGCTGCAACTGGCCCAGCGCGAGCGCGTGCCGGTCACCTTCCGCGCCGCTGGCACCAGCCTGTCTGGCCAAGCCATCAGCGACTCGGTGCTGATCGTGCTGGGCGACAAGTGGAATGGCCGCGACATCCGTGGCCAAGGCGAGCAGATTCGCCTGCAACCCGGCGTGATCGGCGCCCAGGCCAACGCCTGGTTAGCACCCTATGGGCGCAAGATCGGCCCTGACCCGGCCTCGATCAATGCCTGCAAAATCGGCGGCATCGTCGCCAACAACGCCAGCGGTATGTGCTGCGGCACCGCGCAGAACAGCTATCACACCCTCGCCGGCCTGCGCCTGGTACTGGCCGATGGCACTCGCCTGGACAGCGAAGACCCGGCAAGCGTCGCGGCCTTCGAAAGCAGCCACGCCGAACTGCTCGAAGCCCTCGCCCGCCTAGGCCGCGAAACCCGCGCCAACACCGAACTGGCCGCGCGCATCCGGCATAAGTATCGGCTGAAGAACACTACCGGCCTGTCACTCAACGCCCTGGTGGACTACGACCAACCGCTGGATATCCTTCAGCACCTGTTGGTCGGCTCGGAAGGCACGCTGGGCTTCATCAGCGCCGTCACCTACAACACGGTGCCCGATCACCCTCACAAGGCCAGCGCCCTGCTGGTATTCCCCAGCGTGGAAAGCTGCTGCCGCGCCGTCACCGTGCTCAAGCGCCAGCCCGTGTCCGCCGTGGAGCTGCTAGACCGCCGCAGCCTGCGCTCGGTGCAGAACATGCCCGGCATGCCAGTATGGGTCAAAGGCCTGTCGGGCAATGCCTGCGCGCTGCTGATCGAGTCCCGCGCCGCCAGCCAGAGCCTGCTGCACGAGCAACTGCACCAGGTAATGGCCTCGATCGACGATTACCCGCTGGAACAAAAAGTCGATTTCAGCGAAGACCCAGCCGTCTACAACCAGCTGTGGAAGATCCGCAAGGACACCTTCCCCGCCGTCGGTGCCATTCGCCAAACCGGCACCACGGTGATCATCGAAGACGTCACCTTCCCCGTGGAGCAACTGGCCGAAGGCGTCAACCGCCTGCTCCAGCTGTTCGACAAGCACCGCTACGACGAAGCGATCATTTTCGGCCACGCCCTTGAGGGCAACCTGCACTTCGTCTTCACCCAAGGTTTCAACAGCCCCGAAGAAGTCGCCCGCTACCAGGCCTTCATGGACGACGTAGCGCAGCTGGTGGCGGTGGAGTTCGGTGGCTCGCTCAAGGCCGAGCACGGCACCGGCCGCAACATGGCGCCTTTCGTGGAGCTGGAATGGGGCGCCGATGCCTACCAGCTGATGTGGACGCTCAAGCGCCTGCTCGACCCTAACGGCATTCTCAACCCCGACGTAGTGCTAAGCACCGACCCCGACATTCACCTGAAAAACCTCAAGCCCCTGCCCGCTGCCGACCCCATCGTGGACAAGTGCATCGAGTGCGGTTTCTGCGAACCGGTCTGCCCCTCAAAAGGCCTGACCTTGAGCCCCCGCCAGCGCATCGTGATGTGGCGCGACATCCAGGCCAAGCAGCGCGCCGGTATCGACACCCGCGCCCTGCTGCAAACCTACCAGTACCAGGGCATCGACACCTGTGCAGCCACCGGCCTGTGCGCCCAGCGCTGCCCGGTTGGCATCAACACAGGCGAGCTGGTGAAAAAACTGCGTAGCCAGGCCGCGACCCATGGCAAAGCCGCCGACTGGCTGGCCAAGCATTTCCACACAGCCCTGGCTGGCGCGCGCTTCACCCTCACCGCCGCCAACACCGCCCGCAAACTGCTCGGCGCGCCGCGCCTGGCCAGCCTGAGCGCCACGCTGAGCAAAGCCAGCAAAGGCCGCCTGCCGCAGTGGTCGGCTGCCATGCCACAGCCGCTGCGCACCCCGGCAGTGGGCCCAGCGAGCAACGACGCCCGCCCCCGCGTGGTGTACCTGGCCGCCTGCGTATCCCGGGTGATGGGCCCTGCCTATGCCGACCGCGAGCAAAGCTCGCTGCTCGACAAAACCCGCGCCCTGCTGGAAAAAGCCGGTTACCAAGTGGTGTTCCCCGACAACGCCGACAGCCTCTGTTGCGGCCAGCCGTTCGCCTCCAAGGGTTACCCCGAACAGGCCGAGCACAAACGCCAAGAGCTGATCAACGCCCTGCTGCACGCCAGCCGCGGCGGCCTGGACCCGATCTACTGCGACACCAGCCCCTGCACCCTGCGCCTGGTGCAAGACCTGGGCGAAACCCGGCTAGACCTGTACGACCCGGTGCGCTTCATCCGCACCCACCTGCTGGACAAACTGGAGTTCACCCCCCAACAAGCGCCAGTGGCCGTGCACGTGACCTGCAGCACCCAGCACCTGGGCGAAAGCCAGGCCCTGATCGACCTGGCACGGCGTTGCAGCACACAGGTGGTAATCCCCGAAGGCATCCACTGCTGCGGCTTTGCCGGCGATAAAGGCTTCACCACCCCCGAGCTGAACGCCCACTCGCTGCGCAGCCTGAAAGACGCCGTGCAATATTGCAGCGAAGGCATCTCCACCAGCCGCACCTGCGAAATCGGCCTGTCCAGCCACAGCGGCATCGACTACCACGGCCTGGTTTACCTGGTAGACCGCGTTACCCGCCCACGCAGCCTCTAACCCCCAAGGCCGCACAGCGACCCGCCCCCACCGCCGGTGGGGGTGGCTAACCCGTGAACACGGCAACGCCCTCGCCATCCCATTTATTTCGCCGCCCAATCCACCCCCAAAGCCAAAAGCCATCACTGCGATTGAACCCTCGCCAAACCGCAGTAGTCCACCTTTACAGGCCCACTTCCCAGCGGCCATTAAAGGAGACACCCATGAAAGGTACCGCGCTTTCGGCCCTCTTCGCGGCCGCAACCCTCCTAGCCTCGCCGGTATTCGCCGCCGACCTGTGCTCCACCAACCTGGCGAAAATCGACAACGACATGGCCACCGCGGGCGCTACCGCCGAAGGCCTGGACAACGCCCTGACCGAACAAATCGACAAAGCCAAGGCCGCCCAAGCCTCTGGCGATACGAAAGAATGCATCGCCATCACCAGCAAAGTCCTGCTGCGCCTGGAAAAGACCGAAAAAGGCAGCGGTTCCGCTGGCGGCGGCGGCGCCTGAGGCTAGACAGCGCGGGCAACAGGACCGACTGTCGACGTCGCCCGCGCAATGGCGTATACTCCGTTTCACGTGCCGTAAGGTACGTTAGCCAAGAGCTAGTGTGGGGCCGATCAGGATTCGACGCCGGTAGCGAAACTCTAGGTGCATGCCGAGTTGGTAACAGAACTCGTAAATCCACTGTTGCAACTTTCTATAGTTGCCAATGACGAAAACTACGAGGGCTACGCTCTCGCTGCGTAAGCAGCTGAGCCCGCTCTCCTGGTAGCTTCGGCTCCAGCAATCATCAGGGGATGCCTGTAAACCCGAAATGATTGTCATACAGAACAGGATCGTCGTGTAGCACGTTGGGGGCAAAGCGACTAAAACTTACCCAACTCATCCAAAGCACCCTGCCCGTCGGGCGGCTGCGGATTAAATCAGTAGACACGGCTAAGCATGTAGTACCGACAGCGGAGTACTGGCGGACGGGGGTTCAAATCCCCCCGGCTCCACCAAATGATCAAACAAAGACGTCCACGGACGTCTTTTTTTGTGCCTGGAAGTCAGTGAAATCAAGGGTTTACCGCTCTTTTGAGGGCCACAACGGTTTTTTGAGTTCCAGCCATCCCGGTATTCCCGGTGGTATTCCAGCCTACCTGGGGCTAATCTTGGGAATACCAAAAGGTGTCATGGAGCTTCTCCCATGTGCGCTCAAACAGCTCGCCTCTCCGACCGCCAGCTCAAGGCGGTCAAGCCCAGAGACAAGGACTACGTCCTCACGGATGGCGACGGCCTCCAGCTCCGAGTCCGGGTCAACCGCTCGATGCAGTGGAATTTCAACTACAGGCATCCGATCACCAAGAATCGAATTAACATGGCGATCGGCTCCTACCCCGAGGTCTCTCTGGCGCAAGCTCGGCGGAAAGCGGTTGAGGCTAGGGAAGTACTTGCGCAGGGGATCGACCCCAAAGCTCAGCGCAATGATCTCGCACAGGCAAAGCTAGCCGAGACGGAACATACGTTCGAGAAAGTAGCTAGCGCCTGGTTCGAGCTGAAAAAGGACTCGGTCACGCCGGCCTATGCCGAGGACATCTGGCGCTCACTCACGCTGCACGTTTTTCCGAGCATGAAATCGACTCCGATCTCAGAAGTCAGCGCACCGATGGTGATAAAAATCCTGCGCCCTATCGAAGCCAAAGGCAGCTTGGAAACGGTGAAGCGGCTTGGCCAGCGCCTCAACGAGATCATGACCTACGGGGTCAATTCGGGAATGATTTTCGCGAACCCGCTTAGCGGGATTCGGGCGGTATTCAAGAAACCGAAGAAAGAAAACATGGCGGCGCTACCACCCGAGGAGCTTCCTGAACTCATGCTGGAAATAGCGAACGCCAGTATCAAGCGCACGACCCGCTGCCTGATCGAATGGCAGTTGCACACCATGACTCGCCCAGCCGAGGCGGCGACTACTCGTTGGACAGACATCGATTTTGAAAGGCGTGTCTGGACCATCCCGCCAGAGCGGATGAAGAAGCGTCGCCCGCACAGCATCCCGTTGAGCGATCAAGCCATGTCATTGCTGGAGATACTGAAGTCTCACAGTGGTCATCGGGAATACGTCTTCCCGGCAGACCGAAACCCTCGTACTCATGCCAATAGCCAGACCGCCAACATGGCATTGAAACGCATGGGCTTTCAGGACCGCTTGGTCAGCCACGGCATGCGCTCGATGGCCAGCACCATATTAAATGAACATGGGTGGGACCCGGAGCTCATCGAAGTGGCGTTGGCGCACGTCGACAAGGATGAGGTGCGCAGTGCCTACAACCGAGCCGACTACATCGAGCGACGACGGCCGATGATGGCTTGGTGGAGTGAGTACATCCAGAAGGCCGCCACCGGCAGCCTGCTTGCCTCAGCATATGGCCAAGTCAGAGACAAGAACGTGGTGCCGATCCGCTAGCGCTGTAAAGGCGCAATAACGGCGGCGACAGCAACTGAGCGCTCAAGATTCAGGGAAAGCAGTCTCGTTTCCCGCTTTTCAGCACGGGTCCATCCAAACAGGGCTGCAAAGCCACCCTGTTTGGATGGACCTCACTTTGAAGAGCTAAAAGCTAAGACGTTGTCCGGGGTTTACCACGGAATTCCACCGATGGATAATCGCTTTTCACGTTCCCAAGAGCGCTGAGCATCGGCCCTTGACCGCGTTCATCCACAGGCGTAGAACTGGCCGTGCAAGCGCTGTCGATGACAGCACCCCAGGTGACCCGAGCCTTAAAGGTCACGCCGCTCTCGCGGTGGTTCTCCCCAAGGGCGATTCGCATCCGGTAGCTCGCCCGGTCACTACCCATGTGATGGATGCTCTTACACATTTAGCGCTCGTGCGCCAGATACACCGTACCTCGTTGCCCTGCAGCAACCTATCCGCTTGGCCAAATATTGCGCCAACCTGTGCCCGTCTCTTTCTGTGGAAAGAGACGGGCACTTCTAACACTGCTGCAGCCCTGATCGCCCAAGGCTTTGCGGCATTCCCCCTCGTGACAATCGGCGTGACAAACGCCGATGTCACCAGCAACAGCCATGTAGATGATGGTGCCGCAGACCAAGGAATGGACTGCACCTGACTGACAGTCAGGTATGCCCCGGTCATCGCACTGCTGCGTTCACCCGGCTCTGGATCTTCAGGCGCTGGTTTAGTCAGCCAGCACTGCCTCCACCCGCCCACCGGCAACGGTGTTCAGGAGGCCAGATCATGAGATGCCCTTGCTCCCGGATGTAAGGAGCCGCCAGTCCCGCGTAGTGGACATTCCCCACAGGTCGCAGGGGCCTTGATCCCTGATAACACTCAACATTCTTGGCGGGATGACGTGGGGCGAGGATCGGAGATCGGAGGATGAGGTGAGCGACATGGCATTGGTGGGTAGACGTGATGGCCGCAATTTCGGCTATGGCAGGCAATTGAGCTATGCAGGGCCGCAGGCGCTGAAAGACATGTTCGGCGGTGGCCACTACGGTACGGTCAAGGCGCATAGTGATCGATGGCAGGCATTCGTGAAGTGGTGCCGCTCCGAACGAGGGCCAGGTATCAATGATGCGCGGATGATTGATCGGGAGGTGCTGGCCGACTATGCGGCGTACCTGTGCGACATGGTTAGGCGCGGTGACCTTGCTGTCAGCACCGCACAAAATCGCCTATCCAGCGTTAACAGGACCATGTCGGCGCTTCGCGGTGATCAGTACGTGAAATTGCCCAGTCCAAGCAAGGCATTGGGTATGCAGCGCACCGGAGTTCGCCAATCGGCTCCGCAAGGCCAAGACCGCGAACAGGTTAAGCAGATCGTCGATGCGCTTTGTCGCGATCATCAGCAACGGGCCGCAGCGATTGTTCTGTTGGCGCGAGCTACCGGCATGCGCCTGCGTGAGGCCATCCTGGCTGATCTGCCACGGCTAACCCGTGAGGCTAACGACCTAGGCAGAATTAACATTCAGGATGGCACCAAAGGTGGCCGAGCCGGGGCCTCGGCGCCACGTTGGATTACGGTGGACGACCAGGTTCAAGGTGCACTTGGATTTGCAAGGCAGGTGTCACCTGCAGGAAGCCGCAACCTGATTGCACCTAACGAAAGCTATCTGAATGTTTTGCAAGCAATCATCCGTCCTGCACGGGACGTCTTGCATGCACACAACCTCAAGGGCCTCCATGAGCTACGAGCGGCGTACGCATGTGAGCGCTACGAGCATATCACCCAACACCCCTCGCCCATCAGTGGCGGCCAATCTTTTCAGATAAATAAGCACCTAGATCGAGGGGCCAGAATGCAAATCAGCTATGAGCTTGGGCACGGTCGGATCGACGTAGTCGCGGCCTACATTGGAGGACGGTCATGAGTAAGCTATTCGATATGGAGTTGTTCTTGGCTGGCGTGTTGACTGGCTCGTTTGCGACGCGGCAACGCCATTTGCGGCAGGCGAAGTTTATCCAAGCTGAGATAGCTAAACGTTGGCAGCGAGAAACTCCTTGGGCCTGGCAGAGAAAGCATGTGGTTTGGTTTCTTACCCATCACCTTGATCAATACAGTAAAGCGACCCAGTATTACTATTTGCTGACCGTACAACTACTCGCTCGTCGTTTAGAAAAACCATGGACTTTTCATCTTTTAAATTAAGCATCTAAAACTCAAGAAGCCATAAGCTTCAATTCCGCAGCAATCTCAGACAAGCACTCTTCAACAACTTCGCATTCGCCCTTATGAAGCAACATCTTAAGTACATCCTGTAGCTGAATAGGAAGCACTTTTAGAGACGGTCTTGAGACCCCACTGTTTGTTTCACACCAAACAACAGTCCGGCTTTTAATATCAGGGGGTGCGACATCACTTGGCGATAGTTTAGGCGCTATAATAATGGCTCTAGGTGGAATGCTTTGACTGAAAACTGCTTGCAGCCTAGACTGGTAAAAAAACAGCTGGTAAATATCTTCGTTCGTGACCTTACCTAAAGGTTCGCTTGAATTCTGGGGAGAGCTTTCTACATACCTAGGTTTGAATTTTGCGTCGATTACGCCTACCGGTTTAATTCCCTTGTAAACAGTGATATCTGGCTCTACCTTTCGATATGTTTTCCCTGTCTCATCAATTAGAGCATGGCGGTCAGCGTTCTTAAATACCAGTCGGAGACCCAGCTTAGCTGCATAAGGAGCTAACAATCTCAAGAGGAACGATTCGAAGAGTGAAGGGATCGAAAAATCAAGATCATTCAGCCTGGCGCTGCCGGTTTCAGTTAAATCGAGAGGTGTTACCCCAAGAACCAAAGCTTTTGTTATCTGAATTAGCGGTCGATAACTTTCAGTTAGGCGAGAAATATTCCGATCAGCCAAATCAAAGTCCGTTGGAAGCAGGTGGCCTTTCGATGAAATTTGGCGCCAAATAAAGAGCTGAGTCGATGCAGCAGAAGCTTTTGAAGTTTTCTCTAAAATAGTTGAGGCCACCTCCAAGCCGGCAAGAACAATCCTATTGAGAAGATTGTCAGCATCCTGCTCGAAAACCCGGCACCTTAGCCCCTCTAACGGATGCCGCCCAAAATTCTTGGGCCAAACAATATTACCACGAAGATTTTTTGTAAAAGTTTCTTTTTTCACATAAGCTTTCGAAATATGCCCTTGAAGCAAGCTTTCCGCTTGAGCCACCAATATAGATGACATTACGCTCAAAAACATGTCATGCTTAAGCACTCCAACTTTAACACCACTAAAATTTTCTAGATTAAACTTTCGCAATTCACCATGAGTTGCATAAAGCACCAACAATAGAAAAACATCAGCACCAAATGGAGGGGTCGTTGTTATTGTGTAAGGCCCAATTTTTACCCTACCCACGATTAACCGGCTAGAATGCTTGATCCTTACCTTGCCATCACCTATGTCAGTTACGTCAACAATCTTTTGTATAATCCTTCGTTGAACCGGATCAGACAGTACGTGAGAGACCCCCATTAATACATGCTCAGCGCCTCCCTCTACCACGACATGAAAGCCTGGATCTATTCTAGCTTGAGCAAACATTAAATTTCACTCGACTCGTAGCTACTTTTTGTTAGATCACCTTCGGCAAGCCAGTCATTTGAAAAAGTCGCAGCGTCATTAATTCCTAGCCATTCGCGCAAAGCCTGCATGAAATCGGAATCACTTTTATGGGGGAATTTACCATCTGTATTGACCAACCCCCCCAAGACCCTTTGAACTCTATGCTTATCTAAATAACAATATTCTG